>CALXZX010000016.1 GCA_944393375.1 uncultured Clostridia bacterium
GATAAAATGGCTGGACGTCATGGTAACAAAGGTGTTATCTCAAGAGTATTACCAGAAGAAGATATGCCATTTATGCCTGATGGTACACCAATTGATATCTTATTAAATCCTCTTGGAGTTCCATCTCGTATGAACTTAGGTCAAGTACTAGAAGTTCATTTAGGAGGAGCTGCAAAAGCATTAGGATGGCATGTATCTACACCAGTATTTGATGGTGCAACACAAGAAGATGTTGAAGAATTATTAGCAGAAGCTGGAATGAACAAAGATGGTAAAACAACACTATATGATGGTAGAACAGGAGAACCATTTGCAAGCCCAATCACAGTTGGTGTTATGTATATGTTAAAACTACATCATTTAGTAGATGATAAAATCCATGCACGTTCAACTGGACCATACTCATTAGTTACACAACAACCTCTAGGAGGAAAAGCACAATTTGGTGGACAACGTTTTGGAGAAATGGAGGTTTGGGCATTAGAAGCTTATGGTGCTTCATATACATTACAAGAAATGTTAACAGTTAAATCTGATGATGTTGTCGGAAGAGTAAAAACATATGAAGCTATCGTTAAAGGTGAAAATGTTCCAGAGCCAGGTGTTCCAGAAAGTTTTAAAGTATTAGTAAAAGAACTTCAATCTTTAGGATTAGATGTTAGATTATATTCTGAAGACAACCAAGAGTTAGAATTAAAAGAAAATATAGAAGATGGAATTGAATATGACCCAGAAAAAGAAAAGAAATATCTAGCTGAAGAAGAAGTGGTAGCAGATGGAGACTTAGATGATGGATATACAGAGGAAAACACAGAGGATGATATCCTATTAGAGGATGAGAATGAATCATTAGATGACGGAAATGATGAGTTGTTTGAAGGATTAGATGATGAAGATGATGAAATGTTCTTCAATAATGATTTGGCAGAGGACAACTTTGATAATGATAATGACATCATTTAAAACGAACCAAATCAGGTATCTTACGTCGCTAATTCGAAAAAGAAAATCCTTGGCATAAAGGAAAAATCAAAAATGTATTATAAAAAATAAAATTAACTGAATAAATTCTAAAAAGGAAAGGGGCGACAAGAAGGAATTGCACCAGCAGTGGATAGACCCCTTCACCTGTTTTAGAATTACCCAAGTGAACGTTAGGGACGTGTCAAATCGTTCAAAAATTGAACGAAAGGGACGCACCTCTAATGTCTCTGAAAAATAAAAAAGTGGGGTCTGTCCCTTTCGTTCAATTTTTGAACGATTTGACACGTCCCTATTGTTCAAGGGGGAAATAAAGTGGACGAATTAGATATTTTTAATAAATTAAAAATAGGAATTGCATCAGACGAAAAGATTAGAGAATGGTCAAAAGGAGAAGTAAAAAAACCAGAGACCATTAACTACAGAACATTAAAACCAGAAAAAGATGGACTTTTCTGTGAAAGAATATTTGGTCCAACAAAAGACTGGGAATGTCATTGTGGTAAATATAAAAGAGTAAGATATAAAGGAATCGTGTGTGATAGATGTGGTGTTGAAGTAACAAAATCAAAAGTAAGACGTGAAAGAATGGGGCATATTGAACTTGCTGCACCTGTTGCACATATATGGTATTTTAAAGGAATTCCAAGTAGAATTGCCTTAATGCTTGATATTTCACCAAGAAATTTAGAAAGAATTATTTATTTTGCTTCTTATGTTGTGATTGACAAAGGAACAACAAACTTAGAAAAATGTCAAGTATTAAATGAAAAAGAATACCATGAAGCAGAAGAAAAATACGGCAAACGGTTCTTTTAAAGCAAAAATGGGAGCAGAAGCTTTAAGAGAATTATTAGAGGAAATTGATGTAGAAAAATTATCTGCACAAATTAGAAAAGAATTAGAAAATGCAAGTGAGCAAAAGAAAAGCAAATTGATTAAAAGATTAGATACTGTAGAAGCATTTAGACTTTCAGGAAATAGACCTGAATGGATGGTTATGAATGTTATTCCAGTTATCCCACCAGATTTAAGACCAATGGTACAATTGGATGGTGGTAGATTTGCAACATCAGACTTAAATGACTTATATAGGAGAGTAATCAACAGAAATAACAGATTAAAAAGATTATTAGAGTTAGGTGCACCAGAGATTATTGTTAGAAATGAAAAGAGAATGTTACAAGAATCTGTAGATGCCTTAATTGATAATGGAAGGAGAGGTAGACCAGTAACAGGTGCTGGAAATAGACCATTAAAATCTTTATCAGATTTATTAAAAGGAAAACAAGGTCGTTTCCGTCAAAACTTACTTGGAAAACGTGTTGATTATTCAGGACGTTCTGTTATCGTAGTAGGTCCAGAACTTAAAATCTATCAATGTGGTCTTCCAAAAGAAATGGCTGTAGAATTGTTTAAACCATTTGTTATGAGAGAATTAGTGGGAAGAGGCATTGCACAAAATATCAAAAATGCAAAAAGAATGGTAGAAAGATTAAGACCAGAAGTATGGGGAATCCTAGAAGAAGTTATCAAAGATCACCCAGTTATGCTAAACCGTGCGCCTACATTACATAGATTAGGTATTCAAAGTTTCGAACCAGTACTAGTAGAAGGTAGAGCAATCAAACTTCACCCATTAGTTTGTGAGGCATTTAATGCTGACTTTGATGGTGACCAAATGGCTGTACACTTACCATTATCACCAGAAGCACAAGCAGAATCTAGATATTTAATGCTTTCAACAAATAACTTGTTAAAACCACAAGATGGTAAACCAGTAGCAGTACCTAGACTAGACATGATTTTAGGAAGTTATTATTTAACAATGGTATTAGATGGAGAAAAAGGTGAAGGAACTTACTATAAAGACCCAGAAGAAGCTTTAATGGCATTTGAAAACCATGAAGTAGGCATTCATGCAAAAATATTTGTTAGAATTTCTAAAGAAATAGAGGGAGAAATCAAAACAAAGAAAGTAGAAACCAGTGTTGGAAGAATTATCTTCAATCAAGGAATTCCACAAGATTTAGGATTTATTGATAGAAAAGAAGACCCATTCCAATATGAAATTAGTTTCCCAGTTATGAAAAAATCAATGGGAAATATCATTGAAAGAGTTATCAGAACACATGGATTAACAGAATCAGCAGAAGTCATCGATTATATCAAAGCATTAGGATTTAAATATTCAACTTTAGCTGGTATTACATTCTCAATGAGTGATGTACAGGTGCCAGAAGCGAAAAAAGGATTATTACAAGAAGCTGATAGCAAAATTGAAAATATCAGAAAACAATATGCAAGAGGTTTAATTACGAATGATGAACGTTATTCAGAAGTTATCAAAGTATGGGAGGATACAACAAACAAAGTTAGTGATGCCATGGAAGAAAACTTTGATGAATTAAACCCAATCTATATGATGGTTAAATCTGGAGCCAGAGGTAACATGAGCCAGTTAAGACAAATTGCTGGTATGCGTGGATTGATGGCAAGTACAACAGGTAAAGCAGTTGAAATACCAATTAAATCATCATTTGCAGAAGGACTAGATGCCTTAGAGTACTTCATTTCTGCACATGGTGCTAGAAAAGGACTTTCAGATACAGCTTTAAGAACAGCTGACTCTGGATATTTAACAAGAAGATTAGTTGATGTATCACAAGATATTATCGTAAGAGAACATGACTGTGGTACAGATGATGGAATTATTGTTTATGATATTAAAGATGGACAACAAGTTATTGAAAAAATGCAAGAAAGACTATTAGGAAGATTTGTTGTAGAAGATGTATATAACCCAGAAACCAAAGAATTAATTGTTGATACAAATACCATGATTACAGAAAAAATTGCTGATGAAATTGTAGCAGCTGGAATTGAAAGACTAAAAGTACGTTCTGTTCTTGGATGTCGTTCAAAACATGGTGTATGTCAAAAATGTTATGGTATGGGATTAGCAAGAAGAGACTTAGTATCAATAGGTGAAGCAATTGGTATCATTGCAGCGCAATCCATCGGTGAACCAGGTACACAGCTTACAATGAGAACAATTCACTCTGGTGGTGTTGCTGGTGTAGCAGATATCACACAAGGTCTTCCAAGGGTTGAAGAACTATTCGAAGCTAGAAAACCAAAGGGACTTGCAATTATTTCAGAAATTGATGGTAAAGTAAAAATCAAAGAAACAAAGAAAAAGAAAGAAGTTATTGTTACTGGTAAAGATAATTCAAAATCTTATACAATTCCATTTGGTTCAAAAATGAAAGTAAAAGATGGAGATATGGTAGAAGTAGGTCAAGCTTTAATTGAAGGTTCAATTAACCCAGCTGAAATCTTAACATTAAAAGGACCAGAAGGTGTATATGAATACTTAATTTCAGAAGTACAAAAAGTATATAGAAATCAAGGTGTTGATATTAATGATAAACATATCGAAGTTATTGGTAGACAAATGCTTAAGAAAGTAAGAGTTGAAGATAATGCAGATACAGACATGTTTCCAGGTTCATTAATTGATATGTATGAATTTGAAGACAAAAATGCAGAAGCAATTGCAGAAGGAAAAAGACCTGCAACAGGAAAAAGAGTATTACTTGGTATTACAAAGGCTGCTCTTGCAACAGATAGCTTCTTATCAGCAGCATCATTCCAAGAAACAACAAGAGTTCTTACAGATGCGGCTGTTAAAGGTAAAACAGATGACTTAATGGGATTAAAAGAAAATGTTATTATTGGTAAATTAATTCCAGCAGGTACAGGTATGCAAAAATATCAAAATATTCATATCAATACAGAAAAAGAATTAGAACAAGTAGCAGATACAGAAACAATGGAATAAAAATAAAAAGTTGCTAAAAAAGATAATTTTTAGCAACTTTTTGCTATATAGATAATAAATTTTCTAATTTGCCTCATATATTCCTTTAATTTGGTGCATATGTTCAATAGTTTTATCTTTCCCGTCTGCTGCTGTTCCAGTACAAGGTAAAATTTGGTCAATATTTACAGTAACAACAGGACGAAGACGACCAGAATAGTTAGAACTATTACCAGCACTGGTACCACTACCAGAAGAAAATATATAAGCAGCACTAAGATTACCATTATTTACACGGAAAAGTCCAAAGCTAGCACTTAAGTCAAAACAACTAGAAAATCTAGAAGCTAAAAAATACTGTGTACTAGGATTAAAAACCATATCATACAAAATTGAATTGTCAAAACAAGAATTAGCGGGAGTTGTCTTAAAGTAATAAAAAGTTTGTGTTACTGTTAAACTATCTGCTAAAGTAGAAGTATCTGAAGTTGGACTTGTATAGCCATTTTCAGAATTATCAATTCCGTCTTGTTTTGTAGTGGTGGTATTAATTCCAGACGTATTTTCCTTAGCGTAAAGATTTGGATAATATGTATTGTTTTCTGTTTCAGAACCTATTTGGCCATATGTTTTTGTTTGACCATATTGAAGCTTACTTTCTACATTTACATAGGTGTTTTTTGTATTTTCACCTGTAACATTCATTTGGTTTTCTATATCTTCTATATTTAAACTTCTTGCAGATATATTTACATTATGATTACTGTATAGTGTTTTACAAATGTCATTTAATAAGTAAACACCATTATTATATCCTAAAGCACCATTAAGATAAACCAATTGGTTGGTTACAGTTTCACTAATTAAATCCATAGTTCCATTTTCTTTATCAATATTTAAGATTCTCCAATTCAAAGGGGTGTTTGGTTGTTTTATGGTTTGATTGCTTGTATAACCACTTTGAGTAGAAGGTAAAGAATATCCGTCTGATACAGTATCATATGTATAATTTACATAGTCCCCTATCTTTATTAAATTAGGTAAATTATCCAATACTGTACTTTTATATATTTGGTCAATATCATGAACAGATTGTGCATATTCTTTTTTTATTTTATCAATTTCTGAGTTTTGAGATTGCTGTTTATTACTACTAGCTACAAAAATACTAAAAATAACAATCAAGAAAAATAATATGGCTAGTAAAATAAACAAAGTAATAGAACCGTTTTCTTTATGAAAGAATTTTTTTAACATAAATAAAAATCCTCCTCTTTTGTTTTTTAAATTATATCATGAAAAGTAAAAAAGTCAATTTAAGCAATTTGTAGAAAAATAAATTAATTAAATTTGTTCATTTAATACAGGATCTTCTTCTTGAAATCTAGCTAAAACGTTTGCAAAAGCCTTAGGATTATCAATCATATAACGATTACAAAACTTACTAATAGAAGTGTTTTCGGAAAGATAAGCATGTACTAGTTTAAGATAATCATCTCTACCTTTCAATTTTATCCCATTTGGCAATTGAAAATATTCCAAATTTGCCTAGGAGCTTTTCCAGCATCTATCATTTCACAAATCATATGTATATTTTTATTTGATGGATTAGTTAGTGTATGTAGTAATTCTCTTTCATTTTTTAATAGTGGAATTTGTGCCATTTCATTTCCTACTCATGAACAATATAATAAGGTTTCATTTTTTAATAAAATAATGTAATCTTATTATATTACAATTTCTAGATAATTGGCAAGTAATTCTTAAGTTACGATTGTTTTGTATGGTTTATGCATAAAATACTGTCAAACTTGACAAAATAGCTATTTCCAAGTAAAATATAATAGAATAATTATAAGGAGAAATATATTTATGCAAAATACAAATAGAAAGATTTTTGATAAACTATTATCAAAAACAAAAATATATTTAGCAATTATTTTTATATTGTTAGTTATTGTTTGTATAGAAAATGTCATTATGATAATACCATCCATATTAATTTTTATGGCAGTTGTGGCTTATTCATACTATGCAAATAATAGAAGGAAAAGTGAAATATCAGAAACATTGCAAGACTTAACTTTATCAGTGGACACAGCAGCTAAGAGTAGTTTAATAAATTCTCCTTTTCCATTAATCATCATGGAATCAAATGGAAATATTATATGGAGAAGTGCAAAATTTATATCTGAATTTGAAGGATTTGATATTAATCAATATTTGAATAATCTTATAGATGATATTAGACTAGATATAAAAGAAACAGAAAAAGATGATTCAAAAGAGAAAGAAATTTCAAAACATATAGAATTAAATAATAAGAATTATGAAGTATTAGGCAAGTTTGTTCATTCTCGAAAATATGATAAAAAACATGATGATAAATATATGATGATGTTATATTTTATAAATGAAACAGAGATTGTAAAATTAAAAGAAGAATATAAAGATTCAAAATCTTGTGTTACAATTATCATGATAGACAATTATGAAGAAACAATGCAACAACTAGAAAGTGAAGAAAAACCACAAGTTATAGCAGAAATTGATAAATGTATCTATGAATGGACAGATAAAAGTAATGGTGTATTAATAAAATCTGACAGAGATAGATATGTATATTTATTTGAACAAAGATACTTTGAAAAAGTAAAAGAAGATAAATTCAGCATTTTAGATAAAGTAAAAGATATTCAAACAAAGGAAAATGTACAAATTACTTTAAGTATAGCCATATCAAATGATGGTATGACAGATAAAGAAAAATACAAATCAGCCCAAGCAGCAATGGATGTTGTATTAGGTCGTGGTGGAGACCAAGCCGTTATTAGAGAAAATGAAATCTATAAATTCTATGGTGGAAGGGCTCAAGAAGTAGAAAAAAGAACAAAAGTAAAAGCAAGAGTTGTGGCCCACGCATTAGAAAATTTAATAAAAGATGCAAGTAAGGTAATGGTTATGGGACATACCAATCCAGATATCGATTCTATGGGATCTAGTATGGGAATTTATAGATTAGCCAAAAGTTTAGGTAAAAAAGCATATATTATTGATAGTAGTGAAACAAATACATTACAAAGTTTTAAGGCAGATTTAGCAAAAGAGGCAGAATATGAGGATACATTAATTACAAAAGAAGTAGCAGAAGAAAATATTGATAAAGAAACATTGGTGGTTGTGGTAGACACACATAAAACCACATATGTAGAAGCACCAGAATTATTGAAAAGAACAGATAAAATTGTGATCATAGATCATCATAGAAGAAGTGCAGATTATATAGAAAATGCAACATTAACTTTCCAAGAAGTATATGCTTCATCAGCAGCAGAATTAGTAACAGAATTATTACAATATGCAGAAGCAAGAGTAGATTTAAAAACCATTGAGGCAGAAAGCTTGTATGCTGGAATCATGATGGATACAAAAAACTTTACATTTAAGACTGGTGTAAGGACTTTTGAAGCAGCTGCATATTTACGTAGATGTGGTGTTAATATTATTAGAGTAAAGAAATGGTTCCAAAGTAATCTAGATACTTTCAATAAAATAGCAGCGATTGTAAAAAAAGCTGAAATTGTCAATGATACAATTGCTATTGCGACATATGAAAAGAAAGATAAAGAAGCAAGTTTAATATGTGCAAAAGCAGCAGATGAACTATTGACAATTAGTGATATAACAGCATCATTTGTCATGGGAAAAGTAGGAAATAAAATATGTATTAGTGGAAGGTCAATAGGAGATATTAATGTACAAGTCATCCTAGAAAAGCTAGGTGGTGGAGGTCATATTACACTTGCAGGTGCACAAGTAGAAGGAATGACAATGGAAGAAACCAAACAAGAATTAATTAATAGAATTAATGAATATTTTTCAGAAATAGAAAGTTAGAAATAATTGGGCAATTGGGGACGTTTCTTTTTGGACCCTTTTTAATAAATATAAGTAAAAAGGGTCCAAAAAGAAACGTCCCCAATTGCCCAATTGCCCTAATCCACCTAATTACCTCTTGAAAAAAAGAAGAAAATGATGTAGAATATAGCATACAGAGAAAGTGTGTGGGTAAAGGAGGAAATACTATGAAAGTAATTTTAAAAGCAGATATAAAAGGGGTAGGAAAAAAAGATGAAGTGATTAATGCATCAGATGGATATGCAAGAAATTTTTTATTTCCTAAAAATTTAGCAGTAGAAGCAAATAAAGAAAATATGGCAAAATTAAAAGCAAAACAAGATTCTGCTAAATATCAAAAAAATCAAGAAAAAGAAGAAGCTATGAAAACAGCAGATAAATTATCAAAAATTTTGTTAAAAATGAAAGTAAAAGCAGGAGAAAATGGAAAAATATTTGGAGGTGTATCTAGTAAAGATATCGCACAAGAATTATCAAACCAATATGGCATTGAAGTAGATAAAAAGAAAATTGACTTAAAAGAAACAATAAAAACACTTGGTGTTCACAATATTGAAATAAAATTATTTGAAGGTGTAGTGGGAAAACTAAGAATGGATGTTATTTCAGAGTAAAAAAATATACATACATATTTAGAAATAAAGAAAAAGATTGGAAAAGAAGTAGTGGAGGCTAGAAAAAATGGAGTTAGGAAAAGTACCACCACATGATGTAGAGGCAGAACAAGCTGTTTTGGGAAGTATGCTAACAGATAAAGATGCAGTTATATCTGCAATAGAAGTCCTAAAAGAAGATGATTTTTATAGAACAGATAATAAATCTATTTATGAAGCAATTATTAATCTATATAATCGAGCAGAACCAATTGATATTATTACTGTAAAAGCAGAATTAGAATCACTAGGAAAATTTGAGCAAGTTGGTGGATTAGAATATTTAGCAAGTTTGCCAGATAAAGTTCCAACAACAGCAAATGCGATGAAATATATCAAAATTGTGGAAGAAAAATCAACTTTACGAAACTTAATCAAAACAGCCAATGAAATTATCGAATTGGGATATGACCCAACAGAAGATGTATCAGATATTATGGAAGGTGCAGAAAAAAAGATTTTTAACATTATGCAAAATAATGATAAAAAAAGTTACTCACCAATAAAAGACATATTAGTAGATAGTTTTACACAACTAGAAGAATTATATAATCGAAAACAACATATTACAGGTGTACCTTCTGGATTTACAGAATTAGATTATAAAACAGCAGGATTTCATGGTTCAGATTTAGTATTGATTGCAGCAAGACCAGCAATGGGTAAATCTGCATTTGCTTTAAATATAGCAACAAATGCAGCAGTACGTGCTAATGTGCCGGTAGCTATTTTTAGTTTGGAAATGTCAAAAGAACAAATGGTAAATAGAATTTTATGTAGTGAAGCTATGGTAGATAGTAATAAAGTAAGAACAGGTAAACTAGAAGAAGATGATTGGACAAAATTAGCAGGAAGTATAGGACCATTATCAGATGCAGAAATCTATATAGATGATACACCAGGAATATCTGTTATGGAAATTAGAGCAAAATGTAGAAAACTAAAATTAGAAAAAAATATAGGAATGGTTGTTATCGACTATTTGCAATTGGTACAAGGAAGTAATAAACGAAATGGAAGCCGTGAGCAAGAAATATCAGAAATTAGTAGATCTTTAAAAATACTTGCAAAAGAATTAAATGTACCAGTCATTGCATTATCACAATTATCAAGAGCAGTAGAACAAAGACCAGACCACAGACCTATGTTATCAGACTTAAGAGAATCTGGAGCAATTGAGCAAGATGCGGATATTGTTATGTTTTTATACAGAGATGATTATTATAATAAAGATAGTGAGAAAAAAGATATTGCAGAAGTTATTATAGCAAAGCATAGAGGAGGCTCATTAGGAACCATAGAACTATTATGGTTAGGAAGTTATACGAAATTTGTTAATTTGGAAAAAAGATTTGATGACTAATGTCCTTTTGGGACGTTTCCCAATGGACATTTTTAAATTTAATATTTAAAGGTGGAATTTTATGGCACAAAGAGAAAAAAAGACATTAATGCATAAAGTATTAAATACAATAAAAAAATATCATTTAATAAAAACAGGAGATATACTAGTTTTAGGTGTTTCAGGAGGACCTGACTCTATTACCATGTTAGATATTTTATTAAAAATAAAACAAGAAAAACAAATAGTATTTGATTTTGTTGTTGCTCATGTCAATCATATGATAAGAGACGAGGCAACACTAGACGAAGAATATGTCAAAAATTATTGTATAAAAAATAAAATACAATTTTATACAAAAAGTATAGATGTTCAAAAAATAGCAAATACTAATAAAATCAGTACAGAAGAATCAGGAAGAAATGCAAGATATCAATTTTTTGATGAAGTCTTACAAAAAATTAGTGGAAATAAGATTGCTATTGCACATAATAAAAATGATAAAGTAGAAACAATGATTATGAACGAACTACGTGGGTGTGGTATACAGGGACTAAAAGGAATAGAACCAATAAGAGATAAATATATCAGACCATTAATTGAATGCGAAAGAAAAGAGATTGAAGAATATTGTAAGGAAAACAATATAGAGCCAAGAATTGATAGAACTAACTTTGAAAACATCTATACCAGAAATAAGATTAGAAATATAGTTATTCCATATATAGAACAAGAATTTAATCCGAATATCATAGAAACAATGGATAGACTTTCTAATCTTGTAATAGAGCAAGAAGCATATATACAAAAACAAGTAAAAAAAGTATATAAAAACATTGTATTAGAAGAAAAAATAGATTCAAGTCAAATGGAACAATATATTATATTAGATATAAAAGGATTTAATGAACAAGAAAAGGTTATAAAATCAAATGTGATTTTATATACTATAACAAAGCTTTTTAACACAGCAAAAGGAATTGAAAAGATACATATAGAAGATATTATAAAATTATGTGCTAATAATATAGGAAATAAATATTTAATGCCTAATAAAAATTTAAAAATTTTTATTAAAAATGGAAAAATAAAAATTTCTAAGGAAGTATAAGTATCCGTAATATTTTGGAAAATAGATTATAAATTGTAATAAAAAAGAAATACAAAAAACTATTGAAAAAGAAAAAACAATATGATAGAGTGCTGAAAGATAAAAGTGCACAGATATGCGCAAAATAAGTAAACATCTAGTATAAAGAGGAGGAATTATCTTGAAAAACGGAATAAAAACATTAGCAATGTGGCTAATCATAATCGTAATTTTTTTAGTTGTATTATCATCAATTGTAGAAAATAGCAATTCGAGATTAACCTATTCAGAATTAATGACAAATATAAATAGTAACAATGTAAAATCAATTGTCATTAATGCTGATGGAAAAACAGCAGAAGTAGAATTAAAAGATGATAATATGAGAAAAGAAACGAATATACCAGATATGGGAACTTTTATGACATATGTAGAAGAATTCATAAATAATGGAAACTTTACATTAGAAGAAAAATCAGAATCTATATTTATGACATTACTTCCACTAGTAACACCATTTGCTATATTAATCATATTTATGCTTTTCTGGTTTTTAACAATGGGAGGAGCTAGTAGTGGAAATCCTGGAAGTAAAACTATGTCATTTGGAAAAAGTAAAGCTAGAATGATGACACCAGCAGAGAAAAATAGAATTACATTTGAAGATGTTGCAGGTGTAGACGAAGAAAAAGAAGAATTAGAAGAAATTGTACAATTCTTAAAAAATCCAAAGAAATTCACAGATATGGGAGCAAGAATCCCAAAAGGTGTTTTATTAGTTGGTCAACCAGGTACAGGTAAAACATTGCTTGCAAAAGCAGTTGCCGGAGAAGCAGGCGTACCATTCTTTATCATCAGTGGATCAGACTTTGTAGAAATGTTTGTTGGTGTTGGTGCTTCAAGAGTAAGAGATTTATTTGACCAAGCTAAGAAAAATGCACCATGTATCATATTTATAGATGAAATTGATGCCGTAGGACGTCAAAGAGGTGCAGGCCTTGGTGGTGGACATGATGAAAGAGAACAAACATTAAACCAATTATTAGTTGAAATGGACGGATTTGCAGAAAATGAAGGTGTTATTGTTTTAGCAGCAACTAATAGACCAGATGTATTAGATAAAGCATTATTAAGAGCAGGAAGATTTGATAGACAAATTGTTGTAGGATTACCAGATGTAAAAGCAAGAGAACAAATCTTAGAAGTGCATAGTAGAAAGAAAAGACTAGCTGATGATGTAGACTTAAAAGTCATTGCAAAAAATACTTCAGGATTTGCAGGAGCTGACTTAGAGAATATATTAAATGAAGCAGCATTATTAGCAGCTAGAAGAAATATGAATGAAATTGGAATGAGAGAAATTGAAGATGCTATGGTGAAAGTAACCATGGGGCCTGAAAAGAAAACAAGAGTAAGAAGTGATAAAGAAAACAAATTAGTTGCTTATCATGAAGCAGGGCACGCAGTTGTTAGCCATTATTTAGAAACACAAGACCCTGTACATGAAATATCAATTGTACCTAGAGGTATGGCTGGGGGATATACAATGTATAGACCAACAGAAGACAAAAACTTCATGTCAAAAACAGAAATGGAAGAAAATATTGTATCACTTTTAGGTGGTAGAGTAGCAGAAGCACTTATCTTAAATGATATATCAACAGGTGCAAGTAATGATATCGAAAGAGCAACACAAATTGCAAGAAGTATGGTAACTAAATATGGTATGAGTGAAAAAATAGGAGCATTAATGTTTGGCTCTAGTCAAGATGAAGTCTTTTTAGGAAGGGATTTTGGACATACAAAAGAATATTCAGAAGAAACAGCAGCCGTTATTGATGAAGAAACAAAAAGAATTGTGGATACTGGATATAATAGAGCAAAGAAAATATTATCAGACAATGTAGATAAACTACACAAAGTTGCAGGAATATTATTAGAAAAAGAAAAAATTACTGCTGATGAATTTGAAGCAATTTTTGCAGAACAACAATAGAAAAAGCTACGGACGTACGAGGTACGTCCATTTTTTTGCCTAAAAATGAAAGTAGTAAATGAAAAATATAAAATTTGTGATCAAAATGTCATAAAAATTTAATATAAGGCAATAAAAATGTCAAAGAGAAAAGCCGTAAGAAGAAAAGATACATGCTTACAGTTGCAAAGAAAAGTTATATTTACAAGGTATATAAAATTTTATATAGTATAAGTAGGAAAAATTGTATCAGAAGATAGAAAGACAAGATTAAATGTACAAAATAGTAAGGCGCTTTATAAAAGGGAGGAAGTTACACATGAAAAAGGGAATAAAAAAAGCAATATCTACCATAGCGATATTAACAATGACATTTCAAATGGGAATGCCAATAATACCTGCATTTACTTCAAAAGTATTTGCAACAGACATGACAATTCCGGTAGAAGCAGAAAATATACAAGTAACAGCTGATGAAGAAGGGATAACAGAAGCATCAGAAAGTATAGATACAACACAACCAGAAGAAATATCAAGAAACTATGAAATTAAAAAAGAAGAAAGTTGGGATATATCTGCAAATGGAGATGGAAGTGTTATAGCAAAATGGACATTAAAGGATAGAACCTTGACAATATCTGGAACAGGTGAAATGAAAGATTGGGGGTGGACCGACCAAGGAGATTGGCATAGAATACAATATATAGATAGTATAAAAAGAATAATTATAGAAAATGGGATAACAAATATAGGCAATAGTGCATTTGAATATTGTACTAGTTTAACAACTGTTACGATTCCGGAAAGTGTAATAAACATAGGTTATAATGCATTTACTGAATGTAGTAGTTTGAAAAATATAGAAATTCCAGAAAAAGTAATAAGTATAGGAAGATATGCTCTTGCAGGATGTACTAGTTTAGAAAGTATAAATGTAGCAGCAAATAACAAAAATTATTTAAGTATAGATGGTGTTCTGTTTAGTAAAGATAAAACACAAATTATACAATATCCTAGTGCTAAAAGTGATATAAAAGAATATATAATACCAAGTACTGTGACAAGTATAGAAGAATATGCTTTTTATCAATGTAGTTATTTAGAAAGTGTAATAATTCCAAAAGGTGTAACAAGTATAGAAGACGGCACATTTTATGGATGTAATGGTTTAACCAATATAACGATTCCAGGGGGAGTAACAACCATAGGAGAATCTGCATTTGAATCTTGTACTAGTTTAACAAGTATAAGTATTCCAGAAGGAGTAACAACCATAGGAGAATCTACATTTGAATCTTGTACTAGCTTAGAAAATATAACAATACCAGAAACGATAACAAATATAGGAGAATCTGCTTTTAAATCTTGTACTAGTTTAAAAAATATAAAAATACCAAAAGGAGTAACTAGTATAGCAGATTATATATTTTATAGGTGTAGTAATTTAACCAATATAGAAATTCCAAAAAGTACAACAGATATAGGTAGATATGCATTTTATAAATGTAGTAGTTTAGGAAGTATAGATATTCCAGAGAGTATAGTAAGTATAGGAAATTATGCATTTTTAGAATGTAGTAGTTTAAAAAGTATAGATATTCCAAAAGAAGTAACAAGCATAGGAGATAGTGCAATTCCTACAACAACAGTTATATATGTACAGGCAGATAGTGAAGGACATAGATATGCAGAAGAAGAAAAACAAGGATATGTTTTAGAAGGAAAGGCAACAAATATAGAGACAAATTATGAAATTAAAGAGAAAGAAACATGGGATATATCAAAGAATGAAGACGAAAGTATAATGGCTACATGGACATTAAATGACAGAACATTAACCATATCTGGAACAGGAGAAATGAAAAATTGGGAACATAATGAAGAAATAGATTGGCATAATACACAATATACAGATTTAATAGAAAATGTAATTATACAAGAACAAATAAAATGTATAGGAGAAAAAGCATTTTATAAATGCATTAATCTAGATACTGTAACAATTCTAGAAGGAGTAGTAAATATAGGAAAGCATGCGTTTTATAAGTGTAGTGATCTAAATAGTATAACGATTCCAGAAGGATTAACAATCATAGAAGAATCTGCATTTCAATATTGCACTAATTTAACGAATATAAATATTCCAAAAAGTGTAGAAAATATAGTTGATAAAGCATTTGCTGAATGTAGTAGTTTAAAAAGTATAGAAATTCCAGAAAAAGTAATAAGTATAGGAAAATATGCATTTGCAGGATGTACTAGTTTAGAAAATATAAATGTAGCTGTAAATAATAAAAATTATCTAAGTATAGATGGTGTTTTGTTCAACAAAGATAAAACGCAAATTATACAATATCCTAGTGCTAAAAGTGATGCAAAAGAATATGTGATACCAAATACTGTAATAAGTATAGAAGAATATGCATTTTATCAATGTAATAACTTGGCAAGTATAACGATTCCAGAAGGAATAACAAGTATAGAAAATGGTACATTTTATGGATGTACTAGCTTAACCAATATAACCATTCCAGAAGGAGTAACAATTATAGGAGAATCTGCATTTGAATATTGTACTAGTTTAGCAAGTATAAGTATTCCAGAAAGTGTGGAAATCATAGAAGGTAGAGTGTTTAATGGATGTAGTAGTTTAGAAAGTATAACGCTACCTGAAAGAATAACCAATATAGAAGAAGAAACTTTTGAAAGATGTAGTAGTTTAACCAATATAACCATTCCAAAAGCAGTAACAATCATAGAAGAATATGCATTTGCAGAATGTACTAGTTTAACAAGTATAAATATTCCAAGTAGTATAAGAACTATAGAAAAAGATGCTATTTCAAATACAACTATTATATATGCAAAATTAAATACGGAAGGGCATAGATATGCCGAAGAAAACAAGCAAGGATATATATTGACTTATGAAACTGGAGACATTGATGGCAATGAAATGATAGAAATAACAGACTTCTTAATGTTAAAAAGACATCTAGTAGCAGGAAATAGAACCAACTGGATATTAACAGAAAATAGCTTATTAGCAGCAGATATAAATGAAGATGGAAGTGTAGATATAACAGATATGTTAATGTTAAAAAGAGAAATTGTAGAAAATATATAAAACATATGTATTATTGCATCAAAAAGAAATTTATGAAGATTATTTATTATAGAAATTTTGCTTATAATTTGATTAAAAAGGGAGATAAACATATGAATAAGAAAGTAACAAAAATCGTATGTATAACAATATTATTCACAGTAATATTTCAAGTTCTGATAGCAATGACTATGGAGATAAAAGTCTTGGCAGCAAGTGATGATACTATAACTGAAATTTATACTAAGGAAGATTTTTTTAATTTCATAGACGAAGCAAATAAAAGTTATGAGTCCTATATGAATAAAACAATAAAATTAATGAATGATATTGATTTAGAAACTAGTATAGAAAATCCATGTAAAACTGTAAATCCCGCATTGGGATTCTATGGGGATTTTGATGGACAAAATCATACAATATATAATTTATATTTGGAAAAACCTTTGTTTGAACAAGCCAATAGAAATATCAGAAACTTAAATATAGAAAATGCTCGGAATCCAATTAAAAGAAACGGAAGAAAATCAATATGATGATAATATGGCCATTTTAGTTGGGATCTCATATGCAACTATAGAAAATTGTCATATAAAAAATGCTTCGATTGATATAGAAACCATAGATGGAATGACAGTAGGAGGAATTGTAGCTGATAATGGGGAATATATAAAAAATTGTACTGCAGATATAGATATAACGGTAAATATTGCATCTGCATCAGGAGGAATTGCTGCCATCAATTCTAGTAGAGCACAAATAGCAAAATGTAGTAATTTTGGAAATATTACTGTAAACCAGTTAGATTCCTTTAATGCCGCATCTGTAGGGGGAATTGTTGGTGCAAATTATTCAATAGTTGATAGATGCTACAATGTAGGAAATGTAACTTGTGTAAAAAGCACAGTAGGTGATGGCGTGACAAATGCAGCCACAGGAGGAATAGTAGGTTTATGTTGTGAGAAAACAACTTCTGTAACAAATAGTTATAATAAAGGAACTATATCAGGAGACAGGCTTGTAGGAGGAATTGTAGGTTGTGGAGGACGTTCTGTAACTGATACAACAGGTACTAATATTTATCATTCATATTCAATAGGAAAAATAATATGTGATGATGCGTTAAAAGGAAATATTATAGCCCTTAATGAACCTGAAGGAATAGTAGAAAATTGTTACTATTTAAGAAATGGAATTCAAGGAATTGCTAACAATAAAGAAGGAGCTACTTTTTCAGCAACAGAAATGACAGAAAATCAAATGAAAAACCAAAGTTTTATGAAACAATTAAATTTAAATGATACAGCATATTTATGGAATAGTAACATAAATGATGGGTATCCATATATAGATATTGAAGCACCTAATATACAAGTAATGTATAACAAAAATGATGAAAGTTCAGCAGTAACAGTAACATTACAAGCTAATGAAAAAATGAAAAAGAAAAGTGGATTTGAATTATCAGAAAATGGAATGCAATTAGTAAAAACATATTTTGCAAACTATTCAGAAGATGTTGTTATTGAAGATATGAATGGTAATAGTACAACAGTCAATATTAAAATTGATGGAATCGTAGAAAATGATAAACAGACATATAATATTTATACAAGAGAAGACTTAATTGAGATTTCAGACAGACTAAAAGCAGGAGATAGTTTTGAAAATAAAACGGTAAATTTAATGAATGATATCGAAATTAGTGATGATGAAAGTTTCTTGTGGGAGCCATTGGGAACATTTTCAAATCCATTTAAAGGAACATTTTTAGGAAATAATCATACGATTTCAGGAATCTATTCAGAAGGATATACAGGAGAAAAAGGATTTTTTGGAGTGTGTTCAGGTGCTACAATCACAAAATTAAATTTAGATAATATTTCTTTTACAGGTTATGCAGAATATGTAGGAGGATTAGCTGCATATACAAAAGATGATACAACAATCAAAAAATGCACAGTAAACGCAAATCTTAATATAGATTCTTCAAAGAGAGATACCCAATATATTAATAGAAAAGTAGGAATATTAGTGGGATCAGCTAATGATACAATTATTCAATCTTGTACGACAAAAGGTTCTAATAAACTAACAATTGTATATGGTGATAGTGTAGCATTAGGAGGAATGGTAGGAGATCGGTAGTACAACAGAAATAAAAAATTCTATAAATCAAGCTACAATAGAAGGGGATAACAATTGTAATAGAGTAGGAGGAATTATAGGTGAAGCTTATTCTTGTACAATAGACAAGACATTTAATAGTGGAAATATAAAAGTATATGATGGAGGTTTTGGAACAGGTGGAATTATTGGTGATGATAGAGTAGGAGAAATAAATATTAGTAATAGCTATAATATAGGAAAAATTACAACAGAATATTCATATGAAGATACAAGAATAGGTGGAATCATTGGATTTTTTAGTAATGAAAATGCAATCATAGAAAATTGTTATAATGCAGGAATAATTTCTTCAGGAGGAGGAATTGTTGGAGAAAAAAGTGAAGGTATTATACAAAATTGTTACTATGATGTTAGTAAGTCAAGTAAAGGATATTCTAGTAGCAATGCTGAAGAAAATGGAATTATAGGAAAAACAACACAAGAAATGCAATCAGATGATTTTATCAACTTGTTAAATAGTGGTGTGTTTTCTAAAGACATAGAAAATATAAATAACGGATATCCTATTATAGAAGTGTTTAAGTGTACAGTAGATTATAGTATAAAAACACTTACAAATCAAAACGTTATAGTAAAAATTACAAGTATTAATCAATTACAAGAATTAGATGGATGGGAATTATCAAGTGATAAGAAAACTTTAACCAAAGAATATACGAAGAATATTAAAGAAACAATACTTGTTAGTGATGTGGAAGAAAATGAAAAACAAATAAATATAGAAATTAATAATATAGACAAGACAGGTCCAAGTGTCAATGTAGGATATAGTACCAAAAATCCAACAAGAGAAAATGTAACAGTAACAATCACTTCAAATGAAGAAGTACAAGCAATAACAGGTTGGACATTGTCAAGTGATAAGAAGACATTAACAAAAGAATATAGTGCTAATACAAAAGAAGCAGTTACCATAAAAGATATAGTAGGAAATGAAACACAAGTAAATGTTGAGGTAAATAATATTGACAAAATTGCACCAGATGTAGGAGTTACATATAGCACAAAAGAAATTACAAAAGAAAATGTAAAAGTAACTATTACAGCAAATGAAGAAGTACAAGCAATACAGGGATGGACACTATCAAATGATAAGAAGACATTGACTAAAGAATATATTGAAAACACAAAAGAAACAATAACAGTAAAAGACATAGCAGGAAATGAAATGCGAGTAAATATTGAAATAAATAATATAGAGAAAAAGACAACAGTAGGAGATATTAATCAAGATGAAAAAATAGATGTAACAGATTTCTTGATGCTAAAAAGACATTTAGTAGCAGGAAATAGAAGTAATTGGAAATTAACAGGAGATAGTTTATTATCAGCAGACATGAATGAAAATGGAAGTGTAGATATAACAGATATGTTAATGTTAAAAAGAGTAGTTGTAGAAAATATATAAAATATTACGGACGTACGAGGTGCGTCCATTTTTTTGTCAAAAAATAATACGAAAAATAAAAGTTATCAAAAAGTAAGAAAAATGTCATAAAAATTTAATATAAAAGATAGAAAATGAAAAGAATAAATTCCGTAAGTAAAAATCAGAGCTACTTAGAGTAGCAATCGAAAACTATATTTACAAAAAATTTTAAAATCGATATATTATAAATAGGGAATATGTATGTCTAAAGATAAAAAAATCAATAAAAAAGAATTATTAGTTAAAAGGAGAGGAGAGACATATGATAAAGGAGATAAAAAAAGCAATATCATTAATTGTTATGTTCACAATGATATTTCAAATAGGAATGCCAATGATCTCAGGATTAAATACAAATGTGTTAGCAGTAGAAGATATAAACAATATAGAAACATCTGGACAAAATGAAATAAAAAATGAGGAAACCTGGGATATATCTGCAAATGGAGATGGGAGTGTTATAGCAAAATGGTCATTAGGTGATAAAACATTAACTATATCTGGAACAGGAAAAATGAAAGACTGGTATAGTTATTCAGAAGAAGATTGGCATAATACACAATATACGAATTTAATAGAAAGTGTTATTATAAGTAGTGGAGTAACAGGCATAGGAGATTATGCATTTTCAGGATGTGGTAATTTAAAAAATATAAATATTTCTAATAGTGTAAAAAGTATTGGAAGAATTACAAATTCTATATTTTATAAATGTAGTAGTTTATCATCTATCAATGTAAATTCTGAAAATAAATATTATTCTAGTGATAATGGAGTATTATATAATAAGGAAAAAACAAAAATTTTAAAATATCCAGAAGGAAAAAAAGATATAACAACATTTGAAATTCCTAGTAGTGTAATAGAAATAGGAGAATCTGCATTTGAAAATTGTACCGGAATAACAAATATAAAAATGTCTGATAATGTTAAAGAAATAGAACAAGGAGCATTTTCATACTGTGAAAATTTGTTAAGTATCAATTTATCCAAAGCAATAACTGTAATAGAAAGTAACCTATTCGAAGAATGCAATAGTTTAAAAAATATTGATATACCAAATACTGTGACAACAATAGAACAAAGTGCCTTTTTTAGTTGTGATGACTTAGAAAATACGAAATTTTCTAGTGGATTAACTAGTATCGGTACGAGAGCATTTGAAGATTGCGTGAGTTTAAAAGAAGTAGTACTTCCTGAAACTGTAGTAAATATAGGTAATAGAGCATTTCAAAATTGTACTAATTTAAAAAATATAGAAATGCCAAAAAATTTAGAAAATGTAGGAGAAAATTTACTATTTAATAATGCAAAAATACAATATAAAATAAATAATGGCGCTACATCTATCGAAATTCCAAGTATAGTAAAAAGAGCTATGAATACAGATGATATATTATATGCGAATGATATCCAGTATACAAATTGTAGCATAGATGATGGAAAGTTAATATTAGATACACAAAATGGTAATGTATTAATAGAAATTAATAGTGGTGTATTAAAAGGGCTAACTGTAATAATATTAACCAATACATGGGATATTTCACAAAACAAGGACAATTCTGTAAAAGCAGTACTATCAGATGATGGAACATTAACAATATCAGGTAATGGAAAAATGAAAAACTGGACAGAATCATCAGATAGTGAATGGCGTATAAGCAAAGAAAGTATATATAAAGTTATTATTGAAAAAGGGGTAGAAAATATAGGAGATTATGCTTTTTATGCTTGTATAAATTTGCGAAGTGTAGAACTTGCAGAAGGATTGAAAAGTATTGGGAATTATGCTTTTGCTGGAGATTTTTCCGGATATACAATAGGAATTGATTTTGGAGAATATGATATAAAAGGCTGTACGCAATTAAAAAATATTGAACTTCCAAATGGAATTGTCGAAATTGGTGAAGAAGCATTTCATGGTTCAGGGTTAACACAAATAGAAATTCCAAGTACTGTATCAAATATTGGAGATAGAGTATTTAGATATTGTAAAGACTTAACATCTATAGAAGTTGATGAAAACAATATAAATTATTCTAGCAGAGATGGAATCTTGTTTGATAAAGAAAAAAATGAATTAATACAATATCCAATGGGAAAAAAGGATATAAAAGAATATGAAATACCAGAAACAGTTAAACAAATAGATACAGGAGCTTTCTATTGTAGTAAATTATCAAAAATTAAAATGTTCAATAATGTAAATAACATAGAAAATATGGCATTTATGGGAGCTACTCTTTTGCAAGATATAACTTTAAGTACAAACATAGAAGAAATAGGAAAACAGGCTTTTTATGCTTGTTTAAGTTTACAAGAAATAAAAATCCCTAAAAATGTAAAAACTATAGATTGGGGGACATTTGAAGAATGCAATTTTTTAGAAAAGATTGTTATTCCAAGTAATGTAATTAAAATAAATGATTCGGCAATTGACAAGGATAGTAATGTTACCATCTATTGTAAAACAGGAAGTATCGCACAAAAATATGCTATAGAAAATAACAAAAATTACATTATAGATGATGTAGCACCTACAGTAAAATTCACATCAGATTCAGTGAAAAATATAAAAAAAGAGCATAATGTAATAATAGAAGTGCAAGATGATATGGAAGAAGTAGGATTAGATGAAAATAGTTTAAAATACCAATGGACACAAAGTAAAGAGGAACCAGCAAAAGAAAGCTTTACAGAAAATTTTGAAAATGGACAAACAATTACAAAAAATACGGGAGATGGAGATTGGTATTTGTGGGTATATGCAGAAGATAATTTAGGAAATGAGATAATAGCGAGAAGTGAAGCATTTTATTTTGACAATACAGCACCAAGTGTAAATGTAGAATATAGTACAAAAGAAATAACAAAAGAAAATGTAATGGTAACCATAAAGTCAAATGAGGAAATACAAGAAATGACAGGATGGACATTGTCAAGTGACAAAAAGACATTAACAAAGGAATATAATGTAAACACAAAAGAAACAATAACAGTAAAAGATATAGCAGGAAATGAGAAACAAGCAACTATAGAAATAAATAATATAGATAAAATAGCGCCAACAGTGAATGTAGGATATAGTACAAAAAATCCAACAAGAGGAAATGTAAAAGTAACTATTACATCAAACGAAGAAATACAAACTGTAATAGGATGGACATTGTCAAGTGATAAAAAGACATTAACAAAAGAATATAGTGCCAATACAAAAGAAACAATAACAGTAAAAGATATAGCAGGAAACGAAACACAGGCAAATATAGAAATAAGTAATATAGACAAAAACTTGCCAGAGATAACAATAGGAGACATCAATCAAGACGGAAAAATAGATGTAACAGACTTCTTGATGATAAAAAGACATTTAGTAGCAGGAAATAGAAATAGTTGGAAATTAACAGGAGATAATTTATCATCAGCAGACATGAATGAAAATGGAACAGTAGATATCACAGATATGTTAATGTTAAAAAGAGTAATTGTAGAAAATATATAAAAAGTTTGTAAGAAGACTTTCCATCCATAAAACAATCTGATAAACGAAAGGAGAAATACACATGAAAAAGGGGATAAAGAAAGCAATATCTACCATAGCGATATTAACAATGACATTTCAAATAGGAATGCCAATGATACCTGGATTGCAAACAACAGTATTAGCAACAGATACAACAAATCTGGTAGAAGAGGTGCAAGAAAATATACAACCAATCGCAGATAAATCAGGGACAACAGAATTATCAGCAAATATAGATACAACAGAAACAGAAGAAATCTCAAGAAACTACGAAATTAAAGATGAAGAAACTTGGGATGTATCTGCTAATGGTGATGGAAGTGTTATAGCCAAATGGACTTTAGAAAATAGAACATTAACCATATCTGGAACAGGTAAAATGAAAGAGTGGAGTTTCAATATAAAAGAAGATTGGCATAATACACAGTATACGAATTTTATAGAAAAAGTAATTATTAATGAAGGGATAACAAGTATAGGAGATTGGGCATTTGCATATTGTAGTAATTTAGAAAGTATCAATATTCCAGAAGGAGTAACAAGTATAGGAGAAAGGGCTTTTTATGGATGTAGTAGTTTAACAAATATAGATGTAGATATAGATAATCAGAATTATATAAGTGAAAATGGAATTCTATTAAATAAAGAAAAAACAGAAATTATTTGTTATCCAGCAGGAAAGAAAGATATAAAGAAATATATTATTCCAGAAGGAGTAACAATCATAGCAGAGTATGCATTTTCAGAATGTAGTAGTTTAGAAAGTATAGTTATCCCAAATAGTGTAACAAGTATAGTAGACAATGCATTTTCAAGATGTAGTAGTTTGAATAGTATCAATATTCCAGAGGGAGTAACAAGTATAGGATATTCTGCATTTTCAGGATGTAGTAATTTAGAAAGTATAACTATTCCAAGTAGTGTAACAAGTATAGGAGGGTATGCATTTTATGGATGTAGTAGTTTGACAAATATAGTAATACCAGAAAATGTAACAAGTATAGGAGGGTATGCATTTTGTGGATGTAGTAGTTTGACAAATATAGTAATACCAGAAAATGTAACAAGTATAGAAGATGTTGTATTTGACGGATGTAATAGTTTAGAAAGTATAGTTATTCCAAATAGTGTAACAAGTATAGGAAATATGTCATTTTATGGATGTAGTAGTTTAACTAGTATCGATATTCCAGAAGGAGTAACAAGTATAGGAAAGAATGCATTTGAAGAATGTAATAGTTTAGCAAGTATTAATATTCCAGAAGGAGTAACAAGTATAGGAAAAGAAGCAATACCAAAAACAACAATTATACATGTTATAGCAAATACTGAAGGACAGAGATATGCAGAAGAATCAAAGCAAGGATATATTTTAGAAGGAGAATCAACTGAATTAAGTACAAATTACGAAATCAAAAAAGAAGCAACATGGGATATATCTATGAATCAAGATGGAAGTGTTATAGGCAAATGGACACTAGAAGATAGAACTTTAACGATATCAGGAACAGGAAAAATGAAAAATTGGAATTCTTATGATTCAGAAGGATATTGGTATGATACACAATATATAAATTTAATTGAAAATGTAATTATAAATGAAGGAGTAACTAGTATAGGAGAAAATGCATTTTTATACTGTAGTGGCTTGAATAGTATAACAATTCCAGAAGGAATAACAAGTATAGAGGGCAGGGCTTTTTATGGATGTAAGACACTATTAAGTGTCAATATTCCAGAAACTGTAACAAATATAGAAGATTCAGCTTTTAGAGGATGTAGTAGTTTGGAAAGTATAAATATAAATGAAGGTAATGCAAATTATATAAGTGAAAATGGAATATTGTTCAACAAAGAAAAAACAAATATTATTTGTTATCCTGCCGGAAAGAAAGATATAAAAGAGTACATTATTCCAGAAAGTGTAACAAATATAGAAGATTCAGCCTTTAGAGGATGTAGTAGTTTAGAAAGTATAATTATTCCAGAAGGAGTAACAAGTATAGGATATATGGCATTTTATGAATGTAGTGGTTTAGAAAGTATAGAAATTCCAGAAGGGATAACAAGTATAGGGGGAAATGCATTTAGAGAATGTAGTAGTTTAGCAAATATAAGCTTACCTGAAAGTGTGAAACATATAGGAAGTTATGCATTTAGTGAATGTAGTAGTTTAAAAAGTATAGATATTCCAGAGAGTGTAATAAGAATAGAATATGAGACTTTTTATAGATGTAGTAGTTTAAGAAGTATAGATATTCCAGAAGGAGTCACTAGTATAGGAGGTAGTGCATTTTCAGGATGTAGTAGTTTAGAAAGTATAACTATTCCAGAGAATGTAACATATATAGGAATGTATACATTTGAAGGATGTAGTAGTTTAAAAAGTATAGATATTCCAGAGAGTGTAACAAGAATAGATGTAAGTGCATTTGAAAGTTGTAGTAGTTTAACAAACATAACTATTCCAGAGGGAGTAACAAGTATAGGAAAAAAAGCGATACCTGAAACAACAATTATTTATACAAAACCAAATACAGAAGGACATAGGTATGCCGAAGAAGGAGAGCAAGCATATATTTTGATATATGAACAAGGAGATATCAATCAAAATGGAAAAATAGACGTAACAGATTTATTAATGTTAAAAAGACACATGGTAGCGGGAAATAGAACAGAATGGATACTAATAGGACAAGCTTTATTATTAGCAGACATGAATGAAAATGGAACAGTAGATATCACAGATATGTTAATGTTAAAAAGAGTGATTGTAGAAAATATATAAAGAAGAGTATATCTTCATATAAAAAGTTTTCATCAAACAAACAATCTGATAAAAGAGAGGAGAGAACAGATGAAAAGGAAAATAGAAAAAACAGTAGTAATCACAACTGTATTGACACTAATACTTCAAATGTTAATACCACTAGTACCGGGATTAAATATTGAAGTATTGGCAGTGGATGAAACAATAGCAGATTTAGAGATTTCAACTAAGGAAGAATTGATTGCATTTGCTAATGATGTCAATAATGGAAATACATATAAGGGGAAAACAGTTGTATTAGTTGATGATATTGATTTAGAAGGAAATGAGAATGAACAATGGATTCCTATAGGAATAGGAGATACTTTTTATGATGGATTTGCAGGTATATTTGATGGACAATCACATAAAATCTCAGGAATGTATCTAAATAATAAACAATTAGAATCGCAAGGACTTTTTGCTACAAATTCTGGTACAATTAAAAATTTGCAAATAGTAAATTCTACAATTAAAGATGGAATTTACTATACAGGACTTATTGTAGGAAAAAATAGAGGAGGAATTATAGACAATTGCAGTACTTCTGGATGTTCAATAATAATTTCTACAGGATATTATTCAGAAAGTACAGGGAGAACAGATATATATGCAGGTGGAATTGTAGGAAGCAACGGAGGTAGTATTTCTAATTGTAAAAATTCAGCTACAATAACATGCAATAATGATGTATCTGATATAAATGATAGTATATTTATAGGGGGAATTGCAGGTAAACAAGGAGCAGGAAGTGAAATTTTAAATTGTAGTAATACAGCTAATATTATAAGTGATGGGGCAGTAGGAGGAATAATTGGAAGTGCAAGAAATTCAGCTTCTGATTGGAAAAACTCAATTATAAACTGTTATAATTTAGGAAACATATCATCAAAACAAGGTGAAAAGCAAAGTTATATTGGTGGGATTTGTGGAAAGGATGCTTCATATATAAAAAATTGTTACAATTCAGGAAATATAAAAGCACAAGGTTCTACAATTTCTGGTACTGTAGCTGGTGGAATTGTTGCTAGAGGAGGAGATACTCAACCAATAGTGATGTGTTACAATACAGGAAAAGTTGAATCCACAAAAGGAAATGCTGGTGGTATTGTAGGAGGATGGTGTAATCATAAAGATATAATAGCATGTTTTAACACAGGAGAAATAAAAGCAAATATGTATGGTGGAGGTATAAAAGATGCAAATGCTGGAACAATAGAAAACTGTTATAATGTTGGAAAGGTCTCCCTAAATTCTACAAGCTCAGGACCTTCAGTAGGAGCGATAGTTAATTCTAATACGGGATTAAGCGGGACTACCAAAGTTAATGGAACCATTAGTAATTGCTATTATAAAAATGATAGTTGTAGTAAAGGTATAGGAAATTCTGAAGAACTTGGAAATGGAACACCTATTTCTAAAACAGAAACAGAAATGAAGAAAATAGATTTTATAGAACAATTAAATAATGGAGGAGATTACTATACACAAGATACAAAAAATATCAATAATGGATATCCAGTTTTAAAATGGATGGTTGATGAAACTGCTCCTACAGTAAAAGTAGAATATAGTACAAAAGGTCCAACACAAGGAAATGTAACAGTAACTATAACATCAAATGAAGAAGTACAAACAGTACAAGGTTGGACATTATCAAGTGATAAAAAAACATTAACAAAAGAATATAGTACTAATGAAAATGAGACCATAACAATAAAAGATTTCATGGGAAATGAAACACAAGCAACTATAGAAATAAATAATATAGACAAAACAGCACCAACAGTAAATATAGGATATAGTACACAAAATCCAACAAAAGGGAATGTAAAAGTAACAATTACTTCAAATGAAGAAGTACAAAGTGTAACAGGATGGACATTGTCCAATGATAAAAAGACATTAACGAAAGAATATAGTGCGAATACAAAAGAAACAATAACAGTAAAAGACTTAGCAGGAAACACAAAAGAAACAACTATACAAATAACAAATATAGATAAAACAGCACCAACAGTAAATGTAGGATATAGTACACAAAATCCAACAAAAGGGAATGTAAAAGTAACGATTACATCAAATGAAGAAGTACAAAGTGTAACAGGCTGGACATTGTCAAGTGATAAAAGGACGTTAACAAAAGAATATAGTGCCAATACAAAAGAAACAATAACAGTAAAAGACCTAGCAGGAAATGAGAAACAAGCAACTATAGAAATAAATAATATAGATAAAACAGGTCCAAGTGTCAATATAGAATATAGTACAAAAAATCCAACCAGAGAAAATGTAATAGTAACGATCAAATCAAATGAAGAAATGCAAAGTGTAACAGGATGGACATTGTCAAGTGATAAAAAGACATTGACTAAAGAATATAGTGCCAATACAAAAGAAACAGTTATAATAAAAGACCTAGTAGGGAATGAAACACAAGCAACTATAGAAATAAGCAATATAGATAAAACAGGTCTAAGTGTCAATGTAGGGTATAGTACAAAAAATCCAACTAGAGAAAATGTCATAGTAACCATCACATCAAATAAAGAAGTCGAAGCAGTACAAGGCTGGACATTGTCAAGTGATAAAAAGACATTGACAAAAGAGTATAGTGCCAATACAAAAGAAACAATAACAATAAAAGATTTAGCAGGAAATGAAACACAGGCAAATATAGAGATAAACAATATAGACAAGACAGGTCCAAGTGTCAATGTAGGATATAGTACTAAAAATCCAACAAGAGAAAATGTAACGGTAACCATCACATCAAATGAAGAAATACAAGGTGTAACAGGCTGGACATTGTCAAGTGATAAAAAGACATTGACAAAAGAATATAGTGCCAATACAAAAGAAACAATAACAGTAAAAGACCTAGCAGGAAATGAGAAACAAGCAACTATAGAAATAAATAATATAGACAAAACAGCACCAACAGTAAATGTAGGATATAGCACAAAAAATCCAACAAAAGAAAATGTAACAGTAACCATCACATCAAATGAAGAAATACAAGGTGTAACAGGTTGGACATTGTCAAGTGATAAAAAGACATTAACAAAAGAATATACTGAAAATACAAAAGAAACCATAACGATAAAAGATCTAGCAGGAAACGAAACACAGGCAAATATAGAAATAAGCAATATAGACAAAAACTTACCAGAGACAACAATAGGAGACATCAATCAAGATGGAAAAATAGATGTAACAGATTTGTTAATGTTAAAAAGACATTTAGTAGCAGGAAATAGAAGTGAATGGAAATTAACAGGAGATAGTCTCGTATCAGCAGACATGAATGAAAATGGAACAATAGATATCACAGATATGTTAATGTTAAAAAGAAAAATTGTAGAAAATATATAAAGAAAAGTTTATCTTCATATGAGAAGTTTTTGTCAACCAAATAATATGATAAAAGAGAGGAAAATCACACATGAAGAAGGAAATAAAGAAAGCAATATCTACCATAGCCATATTAACAATGACATTTCAAATGGGAATGTCAATGATACCTGCATTACAGACAAAGGTATTTGCAACAAACATGATAATTCCAGCAGAGACAGAAAATGTACAAGCAATCACTGATAAAGCAGGGACAACAGACTTATCAGAAAGTGCAGATACACCAACAGGAGAAATCTCAAAAAACTATGAAATTAAGAACGAAGAAACTTGGGATGTTTCAGTAAATGGAGATGGAAGCGTTATAGCAAAATGGACTAAAAAAGATAAAACTTTAACCATATCAGGAACAGGAAAAATGAAAGATTGGGATAATCATTCAATAGACTCAATAGGAGACTGGCACTATACACAATATATGTATGTTATAGAAAATGTTGTGATAAATGACGGAATTACATATATTGGAGAATATGCATTTGCTTATAGCGAAAATCTAAAAACAGTAAAAATGTCTGATACGGTTACTGGAATGGGTGCGAGAGCTTTTGAAGGTTGTATTCGTTTAGAAAATATAAATATTTCAAACAGAATAACACAGATGCTTACTGGTACGTTCTTAGAATGTAGTAGTTTAAAAAATATAACCATTCCAGAAAGTGTAACCAGTATATGGTATGATGCGTTTAGCGAATGTAGTAGTTTGGAAAATATAAGTATACCAGCTAGTGTAGCAGTTATCAATAATAATGTGTTTGATGGGTGTAGTCGTTTAGAGAGTATAGATGTAGATATGAATAATCAAAATTATACAAGTGAGAATGGAATACTATTTAGCAAGGATAAAACAGAAATAATCAGGTATCCTAGTGCCAAAAAAGAAGATAGCTATACAATACCAAACAGTGTTATGACGATAAGTGATGGAGCATTCGAAGGTTGCAATAACTTGATAGAAATAGGAGTATCAGACAGCATCACTAAGATAGAGGATGACGCATTTGAAAATTGTAGTAATTTGCTAAAAATACAATTACCAGATAGTTTAACTAGTATTGGAAATGCAACATTTAGAAGTTGTAGTAGTTTAGAAACAATCCAGATACCAGATAATGTTACCAATATAGGAAGTTATGTATTTGAAAAATGTACTAATCTTGAAACTGTTAATATTCCGAAAGGAGTACAGGCAATACCACTAGGAATGTTTAAGGAATGTATACGTTTAAAAAATATTGTAATACCAGACAATATAACAAATATTAATGCAGGGGCATTTGCAGAATGTAGTAGCTTAGAAAGTATTAGTATTCCCAATAGTGTAACAACAATTGGAACAAATGCATTTTATGAATGTAGTAGCTTGAAAAGTATAGAAATACCAGAAAGTGTGACAAATATAAATTCTATACCAACTTCAATAGTTATATATGCAAAAGCAGATAGTGAAGGACATAGATATGCAGAGGAAAACAAACAAGCATATATATTAGAAGGAGAAGCAACAAATATAGAAACTAATTATGAAATTAAAGAACAAGAAACATGGGATATATCAAAAAGTGCAGATGAAAGCATAATGGCAACATGGACATTAAATGACAGAACATTAACGATTACTGGAACAGGAGAAATGAAAAATTGGGATACAGATGAAGAAGTTGATTGGCATAATACACAATATAGGAATTTGATAGATCGTGTAGTGATAAACGAAGGAATAACGAGTATAGGAGAAAAAGCGTTTTACGCATGTAATAGTCTAAATAATATAGAAATAGCAAATACTGTAATAAGTATAGAAAATAGTGCCTTTGAAAAATGTATTCGTTTAATAAACATCAATATTCCATTAGGCGTTACAACTATACAAGAAAGAACATTTTTTGGCTGTAGCAGTTTAGAAAATGTTAATCTATCAAACAATTTAAAAAAGATAGAATGGGACGTTTTTGATGGATGTACAAGCTTAGAAATGATAGAACTACCAAATAACCTAATAGAAATAGGAACAGAAGCATTTAATGCATGTAAAAGTTTAAAAAATATAGAAATACCAAGTACGGTAAAAATAATAGGTTATGGTGTATTTACTGAGTGTACTAGCCTAGAGAACATAGAAGTAGATAGTAATAATGTAAATTATACAAGTGAAAATGGAATTTTATTTAATAAAGAAAAAACAAAAATCATAGTATATCCAGCTGGAAAAAACGATATTGAATATACGATTCCTAATACTGTAACTTGTATAGGAGAAAGTGCTTTTAAAGATGTTTCTAGTCTAGAAACTGTAAGGTTACCAGATAGTGTCATAACAATAGAAAATTTTGCATTTTTTAATTGCAATCAATTGAAATATTTAAAAATACCAAGTAGTGTGAAAGAAATAGAAAAGAATATATTTTCAGATCGTTCAACAATTATTTATGCAAAAAGAAATACAGTAGGACATCAATTTGCAGAAGAAAACTATTTGGGATATATTTTAGCATACGAAAAAGGTGACATTGACGGAAATGGAGTTGTAAATATAACAGACTTTTTAATGCTAAAAAGACATCTTGTGGCAGAAAGTAAGACAGAGTGGATACTAACAGGAGATGGTCTATCAGCAGGAGATATGAATGAAGATGCAATAATAGATATAACAGATATGTTAATATTAAAAAAAGTTTTAGTAGACGAAATGTAATAAAAATGTAATAAAGCATGTAAACCGGACAACAGTTATAGTTTATTGTATTCAATAATAAGAGAATAAAAAATCATAACATAAATACTTGAAAAAAAAATAAAAATGTGTCAAAATAAAATTGTGATATTTTAATAATGGGGGAATACAAATGAAACGAATAAAATTAGTAGCTATAATGACTATTTTTAGTATGTTATTTATTATGATAGCTTCAAAAGTATATGCTGCAGATGAAAATTTTGAATTACAATTAGAAGCATCAAAAAATACTTTAAATCCAGGAGATAGCTTTTCAGTAAATATTATCATAGACAATATGAATATTACAAGTGGAGACCAAGGAATTGGTGCTTATCAAACAAAAATTATATATGATACCAATATGCTAGAGTTAATTAATGTTACACCAGCTACAGGATGGGAAGTTTTAGAAAATGAAGGTAACATGGTAGCTAATACAAGTAATGCAGAAGTAGTAAAAGAAAGAACACATACAGCAACAATTAATTTTAAAGTATTAGATAATGCAACATTAGGAAATACAACAATTTCTCTAGAAAGTATACAAGGATCTTCAGGTACAACAACAATTGATGGAACAGGAGTATCAGAAGTGGTAAATATAGTAGAAAGAAACACAGATGATGATAATCCATCAGGAGGAGATAATACAACAGGAGATGATAACACAGTAGGAGATGACAATACAGTTGGAGATGATAACACAGTGGGAAACGACAACACAGTAGGAGATGATAATACAGTTGGGAATGATAACACGGCAGGAAGTAGCAATACAAATAGAAACCAAATTGGTACATCATCAAATATCAATCAAAGTACAACATCTAATAAAGTGTTACCATATGCAGGGTTTAGAAATGTCATTATTATAGCAATCGGTGTAGCAATTGTAGCAGCAGTTGTATTTTATATAAAATATAGAAGGGCAGTATAAATATAAAAAGAAAGTAGCAAATTATATTGCTATTTTCTTTTTTTTAGGATAAAATAAAAGTACAAAAGAAAGATAAGATAGAGGAATGGGTATGAAAGATTATTATGGAATATTAGAAGTAAATGAAAAAGCATCACCGGAAATTATAGAAAAAGCATATAAAACATTAGTAAAAAAATATCATCCAGATTTATATTCAACACTTGAAAAGAAAGAAGCAGAAAAAAAATTAAAAGATATTAATGAAGCGTATAATATTTTATCAGATAGTTTTTTAAGATCACAATATGATTTAGAATTACAAAAAGAAAAAAATTATGTTCAAAATAAAGAAAAAGAAAAAAACAGTGAACCTGAAAATTTGGATAATATAAATGATAAGCAAGAAAAATTAGGTAGATTAAGAAATAAGAAAAATAATTCTGGCCCTAAATATGTACGAAATAAAAATAATGTTGGAACAATATTTGGAATTATAGATTTAATTCAGGAAATATGGAGTAATAAACCTCAAAGGGCAGAAAGAAAAAAAATGAATCAAAAAGATTGGTTAGCAATAGGGTTAACAATAATTGCAGTTATCATTATTGGAGTTTTATTATGGTTTATACCATTTACAAATGGGTGGATGAGACAATTACTATTTGAGAATCCAATATTTGATTTGATAGCTGGTCTATTTTCTTAAATTAGGACCAGGGAAATTTCATCGATTATTACAAGATTGTAATATTTCCAATAAATAGGAATCATTTATTAAGCAGTTAAAC
>CALXZX010000017.1 GCA_944393375.1 uncultured Clostridia bacterium
ATAGAAAAATATGCTAATGATAATTTAAAACGTTTAGATAGATTATTGGATGTGAAATAGATAAAGGAATTAGATAACAGATAATTAATAAAAAATAAAAGAAAGAGGTAATAGTATGATATATAATCAAGTAATAAATAATTTACAAAAACTAAAATTAGATAAAATGAGTACATATTTATCAACATATTTAGATGAGATAAATAGAAATAATATTTCTTTTTTAGATGCACTTCTTAATCTTACTCAGAAAGAAATAGAATTTAAAGAACAGAGAGCTTCTGAATTTAATATACGAGTTGCTGGGTTTCCTTTTATTAGAACTTTAGATGAATTTGATTTTGATTTTCAACCAAGTATTAATAAAAAAGAAGTTTTAGATTTAGCAACACTTAGATTTATTGAAGAAAAGAAAAATGTTTTGTTAATTGGTTCTAGTGGTGTTGGCAAAACTCATATTGCAACAGCTATTGGTATTGAAGCTGCTAAAAAAAGAGTTAGTACATATTTCATTAGTTGTCATGATTTAATCACTAAACTTAATATTGCACATCAAGAAAATAGATTAAAGGATGCTTTAAAAACATTTAATAAATACAAATTATTGATAATTGATGAAATTGGATATTTACCCGTAGACAAAAATGGCGCAAATCTACTGTTTCAATTGATTGCAAAAAGATATGAAAAAAGTTCTACCATCATAACTACAAATCAACAATTTTCTAAATGGGGAGAAATTTTTTCAGATAATATACTTGCTAATGCTATTCTTGATAGATTATTACACCATTCATATGTTTTTAATATTACAGGTGATTCTTACAGATTAAAAGATATATTAAATAAAATGGAAAACTTTGACAATTCTATATAATAAAAAGTTATCTAAATTGGTAAATTTTATTTTCCCTTTTTTGGTAATTTTGGTATTGACTTTTATATGTAGAAAACTCATCGTCTGTATTGACGATTTCAGCATAGATATTAACTCAAAGAATTGAGTGCGAAAGGGGGATATCACTGTAACTCGTCAATTTTTCTCGCCGCTCAGGGCTAACTAACTGAGAAGAAAGGATTAATATGAAATTTAAAACACACATTGCAGTATTGGGGCTAATCCTCATCTTGCTTTGTATGATAATGTGTGGTTTAGCTACAATGTTATCCATACAAGCAGGAGAAACTGCAGTTGCCATCGTAATGTGCTTACTTACCATTGCTTTCTTGATAGCTTCTGCAGGTATATTAATAATACTGCGTGATTTCCCCAAGAGGATGAAACATCATCCCGAGGAGAATTAATCCCGAGGCTCCCCAGAATAAATTGCAAGACCTAGTTCTTGCTTCCATCTGGGGAGTTTTTACTATTGCCTTTTCTTCCTTTTATTGATATACTTATTTTGCATTTTACGATACAATTACTATATATTTATTTTATATTTTAAGGAGGAATTTGATATGTCTACACCACATAATGAAGCAAACTTAGGTGATATTGCAAAAACAGTTATCATGCCAGGAGACCCACTTAGAGCAAAACATATTGCCGAAAAATTTTTAGAAAATCCTAAATTGGTTAATCAAGTAAGAAATATCTATGCCTATACTGGAAAATATAAAGGAAAAGAAATAACCGTTATGGCTTCTGGAATGGGAATGCCTAGTATGGGAATTTATTCTTTTGAATTGTTTAAATTTTATGATGTTGAAAATATTATTAGAATTGGCTCTTGTGGAGCTTATGTTCCTGATTTAAATTTATTTGATATTGTTTTATCAAAATCGATTTTTACAGAAAGCACCTATGCTTTAGGATTTTGTAATGATAATTGTCATTTGGTTGATACTAGTAAAGAATTAAATGAAATTATCAAAGAAACTGCTTCTGAAAGTCATGTAAACCTAATTGAAGGTGATACGATATGTAATGATAGTTTTGACCCATATATGACACAAGAAGATTTTGATAAATTTATGGATAGAGTTCATAATCAAAACTTTTATCCATTAAGTGCAGAAATGGAAGCTTTTGCTTTATGTTACAATGCAAAAATGTTAAATAAGAAAGCAACTTGCTTAATGACAGTTGTTGATTCAAGATTTGAAACACAATCTGCTACTTCTGAAGAAAGAGAACAAGGATTAGATAATATGATAAAACTTGCATTAGATGCCAGCTTAAAATTCTAATATTCTATATTTTTTTTAGATAACTTAACTAAAAAAAGGGAAAAATGAGTCCGTCCCCAATTTCCCTTTTCATTTATTTTTTAATTGACAATATTTTATATTTCATAACACCTGCTGGTGCATTCACTTCAACTGTTTGATTTTTCTTAGCACCTAATAATGCTTCTCCTAAAGGTGATTCATTTGATATTTTATTTTCAGCTAAATTGACTTCTGTTGACCCTACAATAGTATATTCAATCTTTTCATCAAATTCAACATCTAATACTTTTACTTTATTACCAATTTGAACAGTTTCTGTATCTATATCTTTTTCATCTATGATTTTTGCATGTCTTAATTTATTTTCTAATTCAGCTATTTTTACTTCGTTTTCTGCTTGTGCATTTTTAGCTTCATCATATTCTGAATTTTCTGATAAGTCTCCAAATCCTAATGCTACTTTTATTCTATCTGCTATATCTGCTCTTTTTTCAGTTTTTAAAAAATTTAACTCCTTCTCTAAATTATTATACCCCTCTTGTGTTAATATAACTTCTTTTTCTTCCATAGTGATTCCTCCTTGAATTGTGTACTATTTTTTTGTACTTTCCTTATATTACGGCAGAAAATGAAATTTGTCAATACAAATTTCATTTTTTTCTATTTTCGTATTATATTTATTATCAAAAACCTTTTTATATGCCTATATATCAACTTTTTATCTAGTACTTAAAATGCATTTTAGTCTTTCATATATTTTTTAATGCCTCTCATGTAATCTATTCCAGAAAAGATTGTTGCAATGGTTTGTATAATCATCATAACTGTTACAGCTACATTTAATACAAAATCTGCTCCTTGTAAAGTTCCTGTAAAACATGCCCCAAAAGCATGTAAATCTAAAAATGCTAAAATAATGGCTATCATTTGGGTAACCGTTTTTAGTTTTCCCCATTTTGAAGCAGCAATGACTTCTCCACCTTTTTCTACTGCAATTAGTCTATATCCAGATACTAAAAATTCTCTTGCTAATACGATAATTGGAATCCAAGCTGGTAATTTATTCATTTCTACTAACATTAACATGGCTGCCAATACCAATATTTTGTCAGCTAGTGGATCTAAAAACTTTCCAAATGCTGTTACTTGATTTCTACTTCTTGCTATATATCCATCCAATTTATCTGTTAATGAAGCTAATATAAAGATAAGGTCAATAATTAAATATGTAATTGGTATTCCCCATAAATTTCCTTCTATTCCAAAAAATGGTATAATGACCATAATTGGTACTAAAATGACTCTAAATATAGTTAGTTTATTTGGTAAATTCATGTTTTGACTCATCCCCTTCAAAAGGTTTGACTAGTGTTAAAAATTTGAATTTTTCTAACATTCCCTTTTATTTATTATTTTCTTACTTATTATATTTATATATTTAAATTTCTATTCTGTCAACATTTCTATGGCTTTTTGTAATTGTGTATCTTGACTTCTTTCAACATTTAATATATTTTCAACACTTTCAGGTAATTCTACAGTTTCATCTGGTTCAATACCTATTTCATTGATTTCTGTTCTATTTGGTGTTAAATATTTCTCTGTCGTTATTTTTAGTCCACTACCATCTGGAAGTGTTAATATTTGTTGAATAACACCTTTTCCATAAGTTTTTGTTCCTACTATTCTAGCTTTTCCTAAGTCTTTTAATGCTCCTGCCAATATTTCAGAAGAACTTGCCGTATTTTCATTTGTTAAAATAATGATTGGCATATTGATAATTGGGTCACTTTCATTTTTTTCTATAGTTTCTTTATTATCTTTATCTACTTCATATAATAGTATAGAATCTTTATCTGCAATATACCCTGCTATTTGTAAAGCTTCATCAACAATTCCTCCACCATTATTTCTTAAATCAATAATTAGAGAAGTAATTCCTTGTGCTTGTAATTCTTCAAATTTTGTTTTAAATTCTTCTGCTGTGTTTTCATCAAATGATGAAAATTCGATATATCCTATATTATTTTCTAAAACTTCTCCTTCTACAGGATTAACAATAATATTTTCTCTTGTAATTTCAAAATCTAATGTTTTTTCTCCTCTTAAAATTTGTAATTTGACAGTTGAACCTTCTTCTCCTTTTATTTTTGTTGAAATCACCGTCATATCATCTGCTGTACATGGTTCTCCATTAACAGAAATAATATAATCTCCTGGTTGAATTCCTGCTCTTTCTGCTGGGCTACCTTTTATCGGAGACAATACCATAATTTGATTGGTTTTGGTATCTTCTATCATATAAATACCAATTCCAACAAAATTTCCCATAGTATTTTCTAAATAGTCTTCCATATCTTCTTTAGAAATATATTCTGTATATGGGTCACCTAACCCTTCTATATATCCTTGTATAGCCCCTTCTTTTAAACTTTCTTCATCTATATCTCCTAAATAATATTTATCGATAACTGCTCGATAGGTATCTAATGTTTGTGAAATATCTTGACTCTCATCAGATGTCATTAATGTTAAATATTTATTTAAACTATCTCCTTTTACAAAATATTGATAAAATCCTATTGATGTTAGTAGAAAGGTTACAAATGCTACTAAAACAATAAGCATTATAGTTCTATATACTTTATATCTCTTTTTTTCCTCCATTGATTTCCTTCCTTTCATAAAATACTGATTTCTATTAATCTATTATATTTCACAATCCAATTTAAATTCCAAACAATTCTAGCTTCACTAAACTTTTTTACTTTAGTATGCTTTTATATTATAGAAAATTGCATTTGCTACATTTCATTTTCTATAATGTAAAAAAGGGATAAAGAAGACCTTCCCTTAATCCCTCTTTTTTGTTATTTATCACATAGAAAAACACAACTTTTGTTTTAATACTATATCAGATTTTCCTATACAACAATGTAAGTTTTCCATTTTATTATGGCAAATATTTTACTGGATTAACTCTGTTATCATACAATCCTGGACTAGTTCTTACTTCAAAATGTAAATGAGGTCCTGTTGAATTTCCTGTGCTTCCAACATTCATAATTTGTTGTCCTTGTGTTACACGTTGATATTCTGAAACTCTTATGGAACCTTGTTGTCCATGAGCATATAATGTATATAGTCCATTATCATGTGCAATAATAATATAATTTCCATAGCTATAATTTAACGCTTTTGCTGTTACAACTATTCCATCTGCTACTGCATATACTGGTTGTCCATTAATCCCACTTGAACCAAAGTCTACTGCTCCATGATATTGTCCACTTGAATAATACATATATGTTGTAATTCTTGAATATGCACTTGGAACTGGATAAATGAATCCTGAACTACTTACAGCTCCTCCACCTGTTGAAGAACTTCCATTTGAGCTACCTCCACTTGAGCCACTTCCACTTGAACTACTTCCAGAAGAACTTCCTCCTGAAGATGGTCTTTGTTGTTGTAATAATTTTTGAATTTCTTCTTGTTTTTGTTTAATTTCTGCATCAATTGATTTATTTGCTTCTTCTAATTCATCTATTTGTTGTTGTAAATCTTGTTCTTCCGAAGACAATTGTGCTACATAAGCATTTTTTTCTTCTTTTGCACTTTGCAATTGAACAGACTTACTTTCTTTTTCTGTTTTTGATGAATCTAACTCTTGTTTACTTTGCTCTAAAGTTATTTTTGCTTCCTCTATTTCTTTTTTCTCATTTTCAATACTTTCCATCAAATTCATATCCGCTTCTGCCACTTCAGAAATCATATAATAGTTTGAGATTAAATCTGTCAAGCTTTTAGAAGAAAGTAACACATCTAAAAATGAGGTTTCTCCTGCTTCATATGTAGCTACTAATCTTTTTTCTAATAATTCTTGCTGTTTGTCATAATCTTCTTGTTTTTGATTAATTTTGTTCTCTGCTTCTGTAATTTGATTATTCAAATCTGAAATTTTGGTATCTAATTCATTAATTTGACTTTCATAATCTGCAATTTCACTTTCAATTGCTTCTACTTGTTTTAAAGTTTCACTTTTCTCTTGCGTTACTTGTTCTTTCTGATTTTCTGCATCTTGTAATTTTTCTTTATTAGATGCTTGCTGATTTTGTAAATCTGTTATTTCATCTGCATATACCATGACATTAAATTGTAGTACGAATATAATAATGATTAATCCCCCTAGTATTTTAGCAAATATCTTTTTCATAAGTTCCTCCTTTTTACTTTATAACAAGTCCATTTTTTATATTTGTAAAATCCTATGAAGTGTTTTTATAAATCTATGTATAATTTTTATGTTCTTATTATTTTTTACTAAGGTAAATATGGTGTTGGATTTACTGGTGTTCCATTGATTCTTACTTCAAAATGTAAATGATATCCTGTTGAATTTCCTGTTGTTCCGACACTCATGATTTGTTGACCTTGACTTACGGTTTGTCTTTTGCTAACTAATCTTGAACCTGGTGCACCATGTGCATATAAAGTCATTGTTCCATCATGGTGATTGATAACAATATATTCTCCATAACTTTTATAATTTCCATTTGGATATTTTAATGCCGTTGATGTAACTACTGTTCCTGCTTTAACAGCTAATACTGGTTTTCCTGCTATTCCTGAGCCACTAAAATCCACTCCTGTATGTCCACTATATCCCATCCAACCAGTTGTAATGCTGTATCCTACGACTGGTCTAATATATCCACTGCTACTTGGATTGTTTGGTGTAGTAGGAACATTTGAATTACCAGAATTTGCTGCTTCTTTTCTCGCAATTTCCGCTAATTCTGCTTGTATAGCTCTTTTATCTTGTTCAAATTGCTCTAATTCTGCTTGTGTATTTTTTTCTTGTTCATTTAGTTGTGCTACATAAGTATCTTTTTGGCTCTTTGCATTTTGTAATTCTGTTGCTTTTTGTTGTTTTTGTGCTCTTACACTATCTAATTCTTGTTTACTTGTTTCAAGTGTTTGTTTAGCTGTTTCTATTTCTTCTTGCTCTTTCTTGATTTTATCCATTAATTCCATATCACTTTGCGTAATTTCAGATATCATATAATAGTTGGAAATTAAATCTGTTAAACTACTTGAAGAAAGTAATACATCTAAATAAGAAGTTTCTCCTGCTTCATAAGCAGCTACTAATCTTTTCTCTAATAGTTCTTCTTTATCATCATATTCTTCTTGTTTTTCATTTAATTTACTTTGAGCTTCTTCTATTTGTGTATTCATATCTGATATTTTTGTATCTAATTCGTCAATTTCTGATTGTGCAGAGGAAATTTGCATAATTAAGTCCTCCACTTGTTGTAATGTCTCTGATTTTTCTGTATTGATATTTTCTAATTCCTCTTTTGCTTCTTCTATTTTTTGATCTGTTTCATTACTACTTGCATTTAATTCTGATTTTGTTGCAGCCAATACAACATTAAATTGCAATAAGATAACTGCTATTACTATCATTCCTACAATTTTGAGCCCTATTTTTTTCATATCGTTTTTCTCCTTTTTCTCTCACATTTGTTTTTTAATATTGTGCTGTCATATCTTCTTGTGAATCTTCTTCTACTTCTGAACCTGGAACAAGTCCATTTGTAATATATGGTATTGGATTTGTTACCACTCCATTGATTCTGACTTCAAAATGAGCATGTGGTCCTGTTGAATACCCCGTTGAACCTACTTTTAAGATAGCTTCATTTTTCTTAACTGTTTGTCCCACAGTTACTAAAATTTCTGAACCATGTGCATATAATGTGGAAATACCACCACCGTGGTCTATCACTACCATATTTCCATATGCTGTATTATATTCTGCTTTTGTTACAATACCATCATTTGCCGCTACAAAATTTGCTCCAATTGGTGCACTAATATCTACTCCTGTATGTAATTTATACTGACCTGTAATTGGATGTACCCTCATTCCATAATTTGAGGTAATTTTGGTATATCCTGGTACTGGCCAAGCAAGCACTCCCCCTATATAGGCTGTATCTAATCCTTGCTTTGCAAGTTCTAATATTTGATTATTAACAGCTTCATATTGCTGTGTCATTTCATCAATTTGTGCCTGTTTTGCTTTTTCCTCATCTGATAACCTAGATATATAATTTTCTCGTAGTGCTTTCGTATTTTGTAGTACAGTTGCTGTTTTAGTTTGTGTTTGTAATGCTGTTGCCAATGTTTCTTGGTTTTTTTCTAATTTTTGTTTTGATAATTCAATTTCTTTTTTTTCTGATTCTACTTCATCTAACAAATCTTTATCTACTGATGCAATTTCTGTAATCAAATAATAATTGGATAAAAACTCTGAAATATTACTTGATTTTAACAGTACATCTAAATATTTTGTATCACCAGCTTCATAAATAGCTACTAATCGTTTTTCCATAATGTCTTTTTGTTTTTGATAATTTTTCTCTGCTATATCTAATTGTGATTGAATACTTGCTATTTCTTCTTGTAATGATTTTACTTGTGCATCTAATTCTTCTATTTGATTTTCTGATTCTCTAATTCTTTCATCTAATTTTTCAATTTGTTGTAAGTTTTCTGATAGTTGGCTTTGCACTTCTTCTAATTCTTCATGAGATTGCTGTATTTGATCTTGTAAATCTTGTTGTTGTGTTTGCAAATCTGTTAAATTACTATCTGTATGATTAGTTGTGTTATCTTCTGCATATACCACAGTTATATATGTACAAATGATCATAAAAGCTAAAACAATACATAAAAATTTACGCATGCTCTACTCCTTTATACTTTTAAATATTTTCTCATAGAAATAATACTTCCTATGGCTCCTATTCCAATTCCTAGTAACATATATATAAATATGATTGAACTAAACATTTCTGAGAATCCTACTAAGCTAACACCTACTGTTTTCATAAATTGTGAATTTACCATTTGTTCTGCTATAAAATTATAAGCAACTGCTACAATAAGAATTGAAATCGCACTTGCGATAATTCCAATAATCATACCTTCTACAATAAAAGGCCATCTGATAAATCCATTTGTCGCACCTACATATTTCATAATAGAAATCTCTTTTCTTCTTGCATGTACAGTTAATTTTATCGTATTTGCAATAATGAATATAGATATGATAATTAATAATGCTAAAATAACACCTGTTACAATTTTAATTCCATTTGCTAAATCGATTAAAGTTGATACAGTTTCATTAGAACTTGTAATCTTTTTTACGTTAGCTAACCCAGATATTTCATCCTGTACTTGCTGACTTAATGTTAAATCTGTTAGAGTTACAATATATGAAGCTGTAAAAATGTTATTTTCACCATCATATCCATCTAATAAATCTTCATTTTCTGCAAATCTTTCTTTCATTTGATCTAATGCTTTTTCTTTTGATACATATTCTGTTGTATTAACTCCATTTATTTTATTAATTTCTTCCCCTAATTGCTTAATTTGTTCATCTGTTGCTTCATCTGTTGCAAATACTTGTATTCCTTGTGCTTCTTCAACCTCTTGTACAAAATGGTTGATATTTTCACTTAAGATTAAGAATACACCAAATATAATCATGGTTGCACACATAATCATGAGTGACGCACCTGTTGATTTTTTATTTTTAAATACGTTACTAAATCCTTCTCCAATTAAATATCCTAATATATTATATTTCACAGTTCATACCCACCTTTTTTATCGTCTTTTATGATTTCACCTTTTCTAATATGAATAACCCTTTTTTTCATCTTGTCAACAATATCTTTTGCATGTGTTGCTACAACTACTGTTGTTCCTCTCATGTTAATATCATTTAATAATGTCATGATATCCCATGCTGTATCTGGGTCTAAGTTTCCTGTTGGCTCATCTGCAATTAGCATAGATGGATTGTTTACCAAAGCTCTAGCTAAAGCCACTCTTTGTTGTTCTCCTCCTGATAATTCATTTGGATACATTTTTGCTTTTCCACTTAAGCCAACTAGTGAAAGTACCATTGGAACTTGTCTTCTAATATGTCTTGGTGTTGCTCTTACAATATACATTGCATAAGCAACATTGTCATATACGGTTTTGTCTGGTAATAGTCTGAAATCTTGAAATACAACTCCCATACTTCTTCTTAAATATGGAATTCTATTTGGTTTTAAAAATGTAGTATCTTTTCCATTGATTATAATATTTCCTGAAGTTGGTTCTTCTTCTTTTAAGATTAATTTGATTAAAGTAGATTTACCACTACCTGAAGATCCAACTAAAAAAGCAAATTCACCTTTATCAATTCTGAAATTGGCATTTTTTACTGCTTTTGTACCTGTGTCATATGTCTTTGTGACATTTCTAAATTCAATCATCTTTTGCTCTCCTTATCTATTTTTTCGCATAATATTCTATTATATATTTTATTCTATCTAATCATAACAATAAAGAACAAAATTTGCAATAGTTTTTACCTAAAAAAACAATAGAAAATGTTGGTTTTTTTGCATTTTCTATCGTTTTTCTCTGTTTTTCTTTATTTCAAAAAATTCACATAAAATTCACATTACTTATTCATTATCTAATTTAATACTTTCGTACTTGGTATCAAAACTTTCTTCTATATCTGTTGTTGTATCGTCTCCCTTTATCATAAAACTCATAGTTTCATCATCCATATCTGTTTTACTTTCTGTTATATCATAATAAATGTTATCAGGATGCATATTCAATTGTTTAAACGTATATGCTTGATAATAGATATTATCAAAATCTGCTGTATGTGCAATAAATACAGCTATATCTGAAAAATCATATAAGTTACTACAATATTCACTAACACGTATTATATCCTGTTTATATGTTAAAAAATCTGTATAATCGTTCCCTTCCATAATGATTTTTAATACACATCTATGTTCTCCTTCATCATTCGTATAATCATACATCATATTTGTTGTGTTAACACCATACATTAATTCTTTAATTTCTTCGTTTTCCGTGTAGTCTATTTTTTGTTCTGTGTAATTATCATAATTTTTTGAAAGTGAATCAGCTGTTAATCTAGCACTTATTAAATTTCCATCTGTTACAAAATATGCTCCACAACCATGGCTTTGTCCTTCTGCTCCACCAATTTTATACACTTGCATTATTTCATAATTGTCTCCATGATTTTCTTGAATTTTTTCTTCTAATACTTTTTGAGGGTCTGTATTAAAATATCCGATTCCCCTTGCAATAAGATATATACCTCCTATCACAACAATTACAATAATTACTAATAAAATTAATACATCTTTCCTCATTTTCATATAAAATCCCCTTTCTTCTTTATTCTTTTATTTCTTTTATAATCGCATCACTTGTTAAGCCAAAATATTTTAACAATTCTATCGCATTTCCAGATTTTCCAAAAGTATCTTTGATTCCCATTCTGGTTAATTTACATGGATATTCTTCTGTTAATACTTCACTAATGGCACTTCCTAATCCACCAATCACACTATGGTCTTCAATAGATATTAATTTTTTAGTTTCTTTTGCTGATTTGATAATCATTTCTTTGTCAATTGGTTTTATGGTATGCATATCTACGACTCTAATATGAATACCTTCTTTTTCTAAGATTTCCATTGCTTTTATAGCCTCTGGTACAACCACTCCTGTTGCAAAAACAGTTGCATCTGTTCCTTCTCCTATTTGAACGGCTTTTCCAATCTCAAATGTTTGATTTTCTTCATAAATTCCTGGTGTTGCAAGTCTTGCTAATCTAACATATACAGGTCCTTTTATGTTTGCTATTTCTTTTATTAAGCATTTTGTTTCCACATCATCAGATGGGCATAACACTGTCATATTTGGTAAAACTCTCATTAAAGCTAAGTCTTCTAACATTTGGTGTGTCGCACCATCTTCTCCTACTGTAATTCCACAATGTGTTGCGCATATCTTTACATTTAAATTTGGATAACAAATACTAGAACGAATTTGGTCATAAGCACGTCCTGCTGCAAAAGCTGCAAAAGTACTAACATATGGTATTTTTCCACAAGAAGCCATACCTGCTGCTACTCCCATCATATTGGCTTCTGCAATCCCCATATCAAAAAATCTATCTGGAAATTTTTTTGCAAAAATACTCGTTTGGGTCGCTGCTGATAAGTCTGCATCTAATACCACTATATCTTTATTTTCCTCTCCCAATTTTTCTAACATTTCTCCATAACTTTGTCTTGTTGCCTTTTTTTCTGCTTTCATAAAAACACTCCCCTCATTTTATTATTTATTAAATTGCAAAAGTAAACCTTTTCTTATAATGTTGAACCAATCATACCCGCATCATTATCTAATATTGCTGTTTGAATATTAATTTCCTTTCTTTCGTTAAATAATAAATTATCTTTTAATAATTTTGATTTTAATTTTTCTAAGAAAACTTCTTCATAAAATACAAAACTTCCACCAATTCCAATGGCTTCTGGTTCAAAAATATTGATTAAATTTGATATACCTATGCTTAAATAGTCTATATATTGTTCTATCAGTTTATTGGTTTGTATATATTTAGGATTGTTTTTCTCCATTTTTCTCAATATATCCAATAATTCTTTTCCACTGGTTCTTTCATCTAAATCTAAAATTTCTCTTAAATTATCTTTAAATGCTTTCATAGAAGCATATGTTTCCCAACAACCTTTTTTACCACATTTACATAGCTTTCCGTTTTTTTCTATTAACATATGTCCAAACTCACAGCCAGGTAATTCTCCTGTATCTAATAATTCATTATGAATAATAACTGCTCCTCCGATTCCTGTTCCCAACGTTAAAAATATGCTTCTATCATAAGATTTTAATGCACCATATGTATTTTCAGCCAATGCTGCACATTTGGCATCATTTCGAATTTTTATTGGTAATTGTATTTTTTGTTGTAAATTTTTCACAATTTCATAATTTTTTAGTCCCAAATTAACAGATTTTACAACCATTTCCTTTTTTACGGTTCCTGGTATGGCAATTCCCATTTCTGTAATTTTATATTGCTCTAAAAAATTTGTTGTTTTTTCTATGATATATTCTTCTATTACTTTTTTGATATTATTTTTTTCAGCTTTTGTAATTCTTTTTTCTACTTTTTCTAATATTTTTCCTTTATTATCCACAACACCTATGGCAATATGACTACCACCTAAATCAATTCCTATCTTCATTTTAGGTTCACCACTTTCTTAAATTCCTATAATCATTTATTTCTATTTTTTAACCATTTTTCACTTTGTTTTGATTATATCATAAAGCTTTTAAAAAATCAGTAATTTATAAAAATTTCTATTGACTTTTTCAGAAAAAAGTTTTATAATAAATATGCCATCAAAAAGTGGCACTTTTGTTAACAAAGGAGGAGCAACATGGAAAGTATAGAACAACAAATCGTTAGACAAAAACTGACAATTAGACTTTAGTAATATGTATATCTATTCATGAGTATGGTATTTATTAAGGAGGTGCAAATAGCATGAAACATTATTGTCCTTATTGTAATAGTGAACAAGAATATTCTATTGTCAAGAGAATTTTTAAAGAATACAAAGGTGTAAAAGTTAATGTAGAAGAAAATGTGCCAATTTGTAAAAAATGTAAAAACGAATTAATCATTAATAGTATTGAAGATGAAAATCTAAAAAGAATTTATAATAAATATATGGAAATCAAAAATATTATTACACCATCTGAAATTAAAAATTTAAGAAATAGATATGGTATTTCTCAAAGAGAATTAACTGCAATTTTAGACTTTGGTAAAATGACTATTAATCGATATGAAAATGGTTCATTACCTTCTAAATCTCATAGTGATTATTTAAAATTAATTGCAAAAGATGAATATGTATTTTTTGATAAAGTAACAGAAGCTTATGATACTAATAGGATTAGTCAAAAAACATTTTCTAAAGTAAAAAACGTTGTTAACAAGCAATCCATTCATGATAACAACTATGAGCTTAAATTATATATTGAAAATGATTTAAAGACATCTCCTAACATATATAATGGTTTTCAAGTTTTAGATTTGGAAAAATTGCAAAATTTAATTTCCTATATAGCAAGTAAAACAAAATTATATTTAACTAGTTTGAACAAATATTTATGGTTTATAGATATGATTTCATATAATAAAAGAACTATTTCTGTTACTGGTCTTACTTATATTCATGAACAATATGGGCCTGTCATTATAAACCGTAAATATGAAGAAATATCTAAACTAGATGACAAATATAAAAGAGAAGATAAAGAAAAAAATGATGGTAGTATTCAATCCATTATTACTAGTAATGGGAATTATGACCTATCAACCTTTAGTGATAAAGAAATTAAAATTATAGATTATGTTATTCATTTATTAAGTAATAAATCTGTAAAAGAGATTTCCAATCTATCACACAAAGAACTTGGATGGAGAAATACTGAAAGGTTTGAAAAAATTTCTTTTCAATATGCTGATAATCTTAAAATAATAGAATAATATGTAAATTTAAAGATGTCCAAAAATTTCAAAATGAATTAAGGTATCCTTTTGGAATGAGCCTTCCTTATTTAAAGAGAAAAATTTAATAAGGAAGGCTCACATTTTATATTAAAACATTTATATTAAAATTTATTAAATATCGTTTAGCTGTCCTGTCCCTTTTAGACAAAAAATATCCAAATTGACACGTCCCTAAACGCCATATGCTGAGAATAAGAAATTTCCCATATATACTTGAATACATGGCACTAATACAACTAATACGAAGAAGATTAAAACAACTCCGACAATTGCATAAACAACTTGTGGCAATACTTTCATGATTTTTTCCATGATATTGTCAATATCAATTTGCATGTATTCTACTAATTTTTCCATCATTTCTGCTAAGTCTGTTTGCATACCAATTTTTAACATTTCAGTTATCATAGGTTTTGCTAATCCTGATTCTTCAAATGGTTCTATCCATGAACTACCTGTTAACATATTATTTATAGAAGTTTCTATCATAGATAACATTACATAATTTTTAATTACATTTTTACTAACTTCTATAGAGTCTTGTATTCTCATTCCATTTCTCAAGTTTAGCAACATGGCTTTCAAAAATCTTGAAAAATCTAATGCAAATATTAATTCTCCAAAAATTGGCATTTTGTATTTAAAGTAATGAAAATTATATTTTCCTTTTGGTGTATTGATATAAAATAACACACCTGCTGCAATGGCTACTATGATAATTACTGGAATATACCAATAAGCTATCATTGTATCGACAACATCTGCAAACCATAAGGTAACTGCTGGTAATTCTTCTTCTGTTCCTAGTTCATCAAAGATACCTTGAATGGTAGGAATTGCAACTAATGTTCCCACAAAAAGCATTACTAACAATAAGACAAACTGAATAATATTGGGTACTAAAATAGATTTTAATTTTCTATTTAAAGCATCTGATTCATCCAAATATTTTACTGCTTGTTCTAATGAATTCGTAAGCGAACCTGACAATTCTCCTACTTTTATCATATTAACATAGATATATGGAAATACATTAGAATAATATTCCATTGTTGTATACATGTTTTCACCAGCTTCAACACCAGCTAATATATCTTCTAAGATACCTCTAAAAGATACATTTTCTGTACTTTGAATAATAGTATCTAATGCATGTATATTATTAAAATTTGCCTTTTTTAATAGGTAGAAATTTTGTGTAAATATCATAATATCTCTTGTAGTAATTTTTTCTGTTTTAGCAAAATATAGGTTGATTTTTTCTTTGGTTGACAATTGTTTTGGCTTACTTTTTCCTATATTTGTGGTATTTACATTTTTCATAATTTCTTCTATATTCGTAATATTTTTCTTTGCCTTTTTTTGCTGTTTTCCCACATATCGAATTTGCTGAACATCAATAGGTACTAGTCCATTGCCTTTTAATGTTTTTAACAAATTCTGTCTACTTGGTGATTCTATCCTATTTCTAACAATTAAACCAGATTTTGTCATTGCCCTATATACATAAGTTGGCATGTTTTACCTCCTTTTCTAATTATTAGCACTTTTTTTAATCTTCAATTGCATAATTGTTCTATTTAAAATTTCTTGATTTTTTTCTTCTATTTGTGATTTTGCTTGTTCCAATGTAATTTTATCATTTACAAAAAGTTCTGCTAAAGAATTGATTAGTCCAATACTTCCTTTTTCTAAATTACTTTGTATAGCATCTTCTATTTCAGATACACTTAATTTTTCCTTTCTAATAATTCCTGCAACAATATTATCTACTACCATTACCTCTGGAACTAAAACCAATTTTCCGTCTATTCCTTTTAATAACCTTTGTGAAACAACAAGTTTTAATAATGCAGATAATAAATATTTTACACTTGCTTGGTCTCTCACTTCATAGAAGTTTATCATTCTATCGATTGTTTCTGCACAAGATTTTGTATGCAATGTTCCAACAACTAAATGTCCTGATTCTGCCATTTCAATTGCTGCTTCCATAGTAGTTCTGTCTCTAATCTCTCCAATAACTAGGATATCACAGTCCTCTCTTAAAGAGTTTTTTACACCATCACTAAAAGTTAATACATCTCTACCTTTTCCTACTTCTTTTTGTACAATTAAAGATTTTTTAGAATGATGTTTATACTCAATTGGGTTTTCTAAAGTTAATATCTTTTTATTTTGGTTTTCATTAATATAATCTATCATAGAATTTAGTGTTGTACTTTTACCAGAGTTTGTTTTTCCTGTAACTAGGATTAAGCCTTGTGGTTGATATGTCATTCTTCTTACAACATCTGGAATCCCTAAAGATTCATAAGGTGGCAATTCATTTTTTATCAATCTTAATGTACAAGTCGGAATATCATCAGAAGATGAAATATTTACTCTTAAACGAATATCTTTATATTCATATGATAAATCTAGTTTTCTAGTAGAATTATATACTTCATCCTTATCTACATTTCCTCTTACTAAATAATCATATGCCTCTGTCATATCTTCTTCTGTCAATTCCTTCATATCTTCTATTTCAATTAAATCTCTTGCAATTCTAAGCATTGGCTTGTTTCCACATATCATGTGAACATCTGATGCATCTTTTTCTATTGCCATATCTAGGATTTTATCCATATTCATTTTTCAATTCCTCCTTAGTCTTTAGATAAATATTAGACTATCTATTTTCGTAAAATTAGAAAAACAATAATTTTTTATTTAATTCTTCTAATGTGGTCTCTCCTTTTAAGACTTTTCTAATTCCGTCTACAATCAATGGTCTATAATTTTCTTCTAACGCTTTTCTTCTAATTTCCATACTGGATGCTCCTGAAACAATTAATTCTTTCAGTTCATCTGTGATATTTAAAATTTCAAAAATTCCAATTCTATCATAAAAACCTGTTCCATTACAATAATCACAACCTAGTGAATCATAGGTTTTCATATCTTTTAAATCCACTTTTTCTCCATATTTTTCTAATATATTGGTTATGATATCTTTTTCTTCTTTAGTAAACTCCCTTTCACGTTTACATTTCGGACAAATTCTTCTTACCAATCTTTGTGAAATAGCTGTTGCTAGTGTACTTGCAATATCATAATCTGATACACCGATTTTTCTTAATCTATTAATAACCTCTATACTATCAATTGTATGAATCGTTGATAATACATAATGTCCTGTTTGTCCAGCTTGTATTGCAATTTCTGCTGTTTCTCTATCTCTAATTTCTCCCACCAAAATAATATCTGGGTCTTGTCTTAATACAGTTCTTAATGCGCCTGCAAAGGTTGTCCTATTATCAATTTCTATTTGGTTTAATCCCGGAATTCGAATTTCAACCGGGTCTTCTATTGTTGTAATATTAATTTCTGGTTTGTTTAAATAATCAATAATACTATACAAAGAAGTTGTTTTACCTTCTCCTGTTGGTGCTGCCATAATGGTAATACTATTTCTCTTATTAACACTCTTTTTAAATTCTTCTTCTTCTCCATAATATCCTAAATCAAATATATTTTTGATGTTGGCATTTTTCTTTAATAACCTTAAAACAAATTTTTCTCCATAGACATTTGGTTGTGAAGATACACGGATATTATAATCTTCATAAAGTAGAATTCTACCATCTTGTGATTCTTGTTTTTCTTGATGCATATTTGAAATCGCTTTTAATCTTCCGATGATTTGTTGTTGTTTTTCTTTATCTAGATTAGCTGCTGTAAATAATTCCCCATCAATTCTGTATCTAACACGAATAGAAGTTGCCATTGGCTCTATATGGATGTCACTTGCTCTTTTCTCAATTCCTGTTTTTATAATACTATCAACTAAATTGATAACGGTTACTCCTGATTCATTAATATCTGTTGTTGCCTTTCCCTCTAGAGATTTTAAAATCTGAACTATATCTTTTTCAAAGGTTATATATGTCTCCATAATTAAACCTTTGTTTAGAAGTAATAATCGGATAGCTTCTATACTTCTTCTATTAACAGTATTTGCAAAACATACTTTAATTTTTCCATTTTCAATTTCAAATGGAATTGCTTTGTTTTTCTTAGCAATATCTAAAGATATATATTCCTCTATATCGATTTTTATAGAGCTTTTACTTAATAAAGTTCCCTTTTCTCCTAATATTTCTCCAATTGCTGTAATTAATTTATATGGGTCACATACATCTAATTCATATAAACAATCACCAATTTTTACATTAGGATGTTGCCTTTGATACTCTAATGCTCTTTCAATGTCTTCTTCATCTACTATTCCTCTCTTTACTAGTTCTACACCAATTGGTTGTCTTCTTTTTAAATCCATATCCAAACACCTCTTTCACAGTTTTTTAATCTATTAACGTATAGGTTGTCGTTCTTTCAAAATCCTTTCCTGTTATGGTAACCGTTATGGTTGTTTTTCCATTTGTTTCTTTCTTACTATTAAAAGTACAACCTGTTATATTTTGTGCAATTTTTATCTGATTCATATATATCGCTTGATTTTGTGGTATATATGTATATTGGTTTCCACTTGAAAAAATAATATAAGTTTGTCTATCATCTTCTGGATTGTTTTGTATTTCTTCTACTGTATCACTTTCTGTTTGCGTTATAATTGTATCTCCAGTATCTGCATCTATCTTTCCAATCTCTAGTAATTTATTTCCTTTTTTATTTACTTCTTCTGTAAAATAAGAATTAAATTTTGTATATTGTTGATTTAAATCTTCACTTACAGAATTAATGTCTACATTTGTGTAAAAATAGGATGTTAAAACAGTAATAACAGATACGACAATAAGCATCACAATCACATATATTGTTATAGATATTAAAGTAATACCTTTTTGACTTTGCATGCTTTTCTCTCCTTAATCATTTTTTGTTATTACAGTTGATAATGCAACTGTTTGGTTAGTATCACCATCTTTATATGCTATTTCTACTGTAACTTGTTTTACCAAGCCTGAAACAGCATCTGTTTTTCCTGGTAAATTTGCATAGTCTGTTATAGTAATCTTTTTTGCATATCCTGTTGGATTAGTTCCTTCCATTATATTTGTAAAATCATTTGTTTCATTTGTATCTTGTAAATCTGTAAAAGTTTGTGCCTTTAATCTTTCAATTTCACTTATTGCATAATTTGTTGCTTCTGTTCTTCTTTCCATAGAACTTGAATTTGTATTAATCATATACATAATAGTAGCAATAATGGCAACAAATAATGTGATTAATATAATCGAAATTGTAATATCAATATTGGTGATTCCTTTTTCACTTTTTATTCTCATTAGACATTCCTTTCTATTAACCTCCAAATTTATATAAACTCAATATAAATATATAATTTAATATATTTGATATAGCTAACAAAAATCCATAACGAATATTGGCTCCATAGTCTTTTGCTTCTTTTCTTACCCTTTTTCTTATATTTTTTATCTTATGTAGCAAAAAGTTAAATGCTACAACTAATGCTGTCATAATAATAGTATTGATGGTTACATATTCTCCAGTGAATATACTCATTGTAATTATAGTTAGTATTATTCCATTTACATAACTATTTTTTGCATATCGCTTTAATGTGATAACATCTAAAGCTAATATACATGCATAAATAATTAAATATATGATATATCTATATATACTAGCATTTTCTACTACACATAGATATACTATATATGCAATAGCTATAACAACACCATACATAGATATTGATTTTTCTATTTTTCTATTTTCTAAGTCAATTCCTGCCATAATAAAAATGAAACACAAATAAAGTGCTAAAAATGCACTCTCTGCCAAAACATTTGGTTCTAAATTATCCATACGAACATTCATAAAATATGCTACTAACACAAATATAAAACCTGATAAAATTTCTAAAATAAGATATCTTGGTCTTATTTTCTTTTTACAATATCTACATTTTCCTAATAAAAAGATATAACTAAATACAGGTATTAAGTCTAAAAAGCCTAATTTATGATTACAATTTGGACAATATGAATGTGTATGTGTAATATCTTGATTTTTTGGTATTCTATGGATAGCTAAAGTAAAAAAACTACCAAATACAGTTCCCATTATGAATATTAATATATATAGTAGTATATCCATTTTCTCTCCTTCTAATTCTTGCTTTACATCTGTTACCTAAAACTATTCATCTGTTTTTCTATTTTCATTTTATGCATTTTTTAATATTTAAGCCATACACACTCTAGTGTGCGTATGGCTTTTAGTTTTATTTTTTTTACTCTGTTGCTGCTGTTGGTCGTTCTTCTGTCATTTTACCTGATTCAGATTCAACATAAAATGTATAATCATCACTTCCAATTTTCAATTCAACAGTATAATACGCAGGTACTACAACAACTTGTGCTTCATCTTCGCCTTCCGTTTGTGCTGGTGTTTCTGCTGCACTAGTAACTGTTACATTGCTGTTATTTCCTGTAACTAAACTTTTTAGATTAGCTTCATTAATTACATCTTCATCTCCCTCATAAGTAGGATCTAATTTGTTAGATAATATTTCTGAAAGTGCTAATTTTAATGCTTCTTCAGCCTCTGCCTTTGTTGTAGCTTCTTGTGCATCACCTGCTCTTGTAAGAATTCCATTATCTCCTGTAAGCATTGCAATTGATACCCCTGCTAAAATTAATAAAACAATAATTGTGATTACTAAAGCGATTAAAGTAATACCTTTTTGGTTTTTCATTATTGATTCCTCCTTTTATTTAATTAATTGCGCCTGTATTAATATTAACTTTATATATTTTTGTATCATCACCAAATTTTACATCTAATGTTGATGTAGATGAACTATTATCTGTTACTAAAACTTCACCTTTTTCATCTGCTGTTCCAGTTGAAATAATTGTATAATCAGAACTTGCTGCTTTGATTGCATTTTCCAAAGCCGATTTAGTTATAGTTAAAGAATCTGCTCCTGATATATAATATTCTGTTATACAATCAGATACTGCCAATTTTAATACTTCTTCATTAGTGCTTGTAACAGTTGCTTCTTGAGCATCACCTGCTCTTGTAAGAATTCCATTATCTCCTGTAAGCATTGCAATTGACACCCCTGCTAAAATTAATAAAACAATAATGGTGATTACTAAAGCGATTAAAGTAATACCTCTTTGGTTTCTCATTTTTTATCCTCCTTTTCTTTTGAAATAAATTTATATATATAATTTATGTTTAAAAAACATAACATTAATAACTATTTTGTTCCTGTATCAGGATAGTATGCTGAACCTCCTGAACTAGTTGTATTATTTGTTCCTGTTGAACTTCCTGAATTTGTGTTGCCACTTGCTCCAGTTGAACTACCATTTGGTGTTGTATCCTCTCCAGAAGTTGTTGTTTCAGTATATGGTGAAAATGGATTTGGTTTTCCTGGCACATACGTATTGATTCTTTCATAATTGTCTAAATCTGTTGAATCAACACTATATGTTAAAATAACTTCATCATTTTCAACATCTTCACTTTTACTCAATTCTTCTTGTACTGATGCTGGTGTTGTATATGATACCTCATCTGGTACAATCTTATTACTTGGCACATATTCATATAATAATACACCAAGTATTAATATAATTGCTAAACATAATAATAGCATAATAATAATTTCTTTTATAACTTTCTTAGCCATAATACACTCCTTTACTGATTAGATGTGTTTGTTGTATTAGTACTATTTGTTGCATTCGTTGTGTTTGTTGTATTAGCTGTACTATTTGTGCTATTTGTATTTGTGTTATTCGTATTATTTCCATTTGTTGAATTACTTGTATTTGTATCAATTGAAGATATGCCTTCAATTGGTATATTTTTACATATAAAAGTTGCTTTTAATGAAGAAGTAGATTCCCCTGCTGTCATTGAAAATTGTTCAATTTTAAAAGCTAAATCTGAATCATCTTCTATATCTCTAATAAATTCACATATACCAACATAACTTCCAACAGCAGTAAAGTTTAAGTCATAGACATTTTGTCCACCTGTTCCAGCAGTCAAAGATATATCTATACTGACTCCTTCACTTGTTGCATGTGTACCAATTTCTGTCCATAAAAAGTCCAAAGTATAATTTGACAATTGACTTGCTGTTTGAACATCTCCAGTATCACTTACTGCTACCATATCTTGATATGTGGTTTTTTGTTGTTCTAACTGTTTCATACTTGCATTTACTTCACTAACTTTTCCAGGGAATGTAGAACTTGCAAGTCTAGTAGCTTGGGTAACTGTTTCATCTAATGCTGCATTTTCATCTTGTATTTTGGTTATTCCCCAAACACTAAATCCTCCAATTTCTAATCCATTAATAATGGTAAAAATCGTTAGTGCTAATACAAGTGCGATTAAAATAAGTATTAATAATTTTTTCATGGTAAATCTCCTTCTATGGTTACTTTAATCACATTGTTTTCTTGTTGTCCTGAAGTAGAAATTACATTTGTTAAATACATTTCAGTATCCAATTTTGCCTTAAACATACCTAATTGTTCATATTTGTTTGATTGTGCTTGAATAACTATATGCGTTCCTGTTGTATTTTGTATAGATGTTATTTGAACATTTTCTGGTATGATATACATAATTGAATTTAATAAGTTTGGTATTGCATCTCTTGTTTTGCTTGCATCTGTAAGTCTATCATTTAAGTCTTGTAAATTTTGAATCATTTCTGTGTAATCATTTGTTCTAGAATCTATCTTAGTTTTATCATCTTCTGCTAATTGAATTTGTGCATTTGTATGATTAATCGATTCTTGTGCTTGTTGTTCCTTTTCTTCCATTTGGTTTTGTAATAATACTGAAAAACAACTATATATAACAAATAATATAATCAATCCTACTGCTGTTCTTAATAAGCTAATTTCTGTTTTATCTAATTTTTCACCTAAGTCATTTGTAAACCAACCAGATGTTGCTAATTTACTTTTTTTCTCTTTTCCAGGATTCACTTCTATTTTTAGCCAATCTGGAATTTTATCATTAAAACTTTGCTTTTTAAAGTTGATTCCCTGTATTCCTTGTCCTACACCTGATAAAGCTAAAGATATTGCTGAATTTACTTCTATATAATCTTGTATGCTAATATCTTGGGTTGGATTAATAAAATATGGTTTTAAAATTTCACAATCTATTTCACTTAAATATTCTTGGAAATATAAATCCAAATTGTTAATTAGTGTTGCTGTTCCTGTCAAGTATACTTTACTAATTTTTTCTTGACTTTCATTAATGATTTTTCTTACATTTCCAACAACTGTATATAATGTTGGCATAATGTCTTCTAAATATCCAATCTCTGTTTCTTGAAGGTCTTTTCCTTCTGAAGTATATATGGTTGTATTTTTACATATTTCATATGATTTTGCCATTGAATTTTCTTTTAAATTAATTTTTCTTAAAAATTCTTGGCTTCCTTCATCAAATACTTGAATGTCATATACATTTTCATCAATAATTGTTGTAACTGTCGTATTATCTTCTATATTAACAATTAGATAATTTTCTTTTGGTCTTGTTTCTATTAAATTTGTAATTGCCATTGAAACAGGAACAATATTTTCTAATTTATATTTTTCTAGTACCTGTGTTTTCTTTGTTAATTCTATTTTATTAGCTGCAATATGAATTACTTTTAATTTATCTTTATCTTCAGGATTTTTTGAAACAACATATCTCGTTTCAAAAACGTTTGGATTGTACCCTTGGTCACTACAATACATTTCAAACTCTGTTTTGATTGCTTTTGATAAATCTTTATTACTTAATAATGCAAACATATCAAAATAATTATAAACTTCTTCAGATAAGTTGATACTAATTGGTGTTTTATAACTATATGTTTCCTCTATAATTTGGTCAATTGTTTTTTCTAGATTATCGTAAAATTTCACACCAAAAGATTCTACTTTTATTTTCTCATGTTCTTTTGAAACTTTTGCATATTTAATTATATTGCTTTCCACATATAACCCTAAACAGCTAGCCATCTTTTGCTCCTTTTTTATTTTTTTCTTTATTGCTATTTTTTGCACTTCATAAAATTTGATACTTGAATAAATTAGTAAGTTTCTTCTTTTTGACAAACATGCTAATTTATTCTAATTTATTTTACCATTACTCTTACAAAAATCAATATATTTAATCTAATTGTAATCCAAGTGTAATCAAATTGTAATATTTACTTTTTTTGTAATTTACACATAAAAAATCCATCTGTTTGCTCATTTTGATATAATTGTATTTTATTCAAATTTTGTACATTTTTTTCTGCATTTAGTGTTTGAATTTTTCCATATATAAAATCTGGATTTTTTTGTAAAAATTCATCTATTATTTTGTCATTTTCCTCACTAAAAATGCTACATGTTGAATAAACAATTTGTCCATTTGATTTTACATATTTTGAACATGTTTGTAATATATTTTTTTGAATGTTTGAAATTTCTTCAATATCTTCTGGCTTTCGTTTCCATTTGATATCTGGTTTTCTTTTTAAAACACCAGTTCCTAAGCATGGTACATCTAGCAAAATTTTATCAAATTTTTCTTTATATTCTTCTTTATATATTGTTGCATCTTGGCATTGCGTTCTAATGATATGAATTCCTAATCGTTTTGCAGTTTCTTCTACTAATTTTACTCTATGGCTATGCAAATCCCATGCAATTATTTTTCCTTTATCCTCCATTAATTCTGCCATATAGGTAGTCTTTCCTCCAGGACTACTACAAGCATCTAAAATTACTTCATTTGGTTTTGGATTAACAACTTTAGCAATTAGCCCTGCACCTTCATCTTGAATCGTAAAATATCCTTGTTTAAATAAGTCTAATTGCTCTATATTTTTTGCTTTTTCTAATATTAAAAAATCTTCAAATTCTCCTTGTTGAAATGTGATATTTCTTTCTTTTAGCAAATTTTCCAATTCTTGTTTATCTGTTTTTAAATTATTAATTCTGATTACTACTTTTGGTTTTATATTAGAAGCCTTACAAATTTCTTCTACTTTTTGGATATCATTTTCTTTTAACAATTCTTCTATTATCCAAACTGGCATAGAAGTTGTTTTAGAAATTCTTTCAATTGGATTTTTAATTTCAAAAAATGTTTCATAATCTTTCTTTTCCACTTTTCTTAAAATAGCATTTACAAAATTGCTACTCCCTTTATGTCCATATCGTTTTGCTAAATTAACACTTTCATTTACTGCTGCTGATTTAGGAATTTTATCTAAAAAGACAATTTGATAAATCCCCATTCTTAATATATTTAAAATCCATGGAGAAATTTTTTTTAGTCTAATGTTAGAATATTTTTTTATAATTTCATCTATTGTCAATCTCCATGTAATAACACCATATACAATCTCTGAAATAAATCCCACATCTCTATCATCTAATTTTCTTCTATTTTTCTTAATAGTTTCATCTAAAGCAATATTAGAATATGCATCTTCTTTATCAATTTTATATAGAGCTTTTAATGCAATTTCTCTTACAATATCCATTCTTTTTATATTTCCCTTCTTCACATTTTATTTGTTTATCTTCCTATCTTTTTATTCATTTATTATATACTGTAATTTATATTTTTTCTACCAGTTTTGTATATTTTTTATTTTTTTGGAAAACATACTTTTAAAAGATTTGGAGGTATTTTTATGGAAATTAAAAAACATTTAATTATTACTGGTAATTCAACTGTATCTTGGAAAGATGCTATTGTCAAAGCAGTTGCCGAAGCTTCTAAAACAATTGATTATCTTTCTGATGTCAGAATTTTAGAACAAAGAGCAAGCATTAGTGGAGATAAGATTTCTGAATATTTCGTTGACTTAGATATTTCATTTTCTATTGATTTAAATAGAAAAGACAATAAAGATGCTTAATTTTTTGGAAAGGAATTATGTATGATGGAAAATCCAACAGAAACTAAAAAAACATATCAAGATTATGTAGATAAAAAATCTCCTAACTCACCCATTTTAAAAAATTGTTTTAATGCCTTTTGGGTAGGAGGTCTTATTTGCACAATTGGACAGATTATTCTTAATATTTGCAAAGAAAGAGGATTTGATACACAAATATCTGGGACAATTGTTTCCATTTTATTAATTGGCTTATCTGCTTTTCTTACTGGCTTAAATATTTTTAATAAAATCGGAAAATTTGCAGGTGCAGGTTCTTTAATCCCTATTACCGGATTTGCCAATTCTATTGTTTCTCCTGCCATGGAGTATAAATCAGAAGGTTATGTCATGGGTGTTGGTGGAAAAATGTTTACTGTTGCTGGACCTGTTCTAGTATTTGGTATATCTACTTCTATACTAGTTGGTATTATTTACTTAATTTTTAATACGCAAAACATTACTTTAGTTTAAATTGAACGTTAGGGACGTGCCAAATCGTTCAAAAATTGAACAAAAGGGACAAACCTAATTTATTGATTCTGTTCCTTTTGGACGAAAATGTCCGATTTGACACGTCCCCAATATTCACTGAAAGGAGTAAAATATTTTGGAAAGATTAGGAAAACAAACTATAAAATTCACCACTCCTCCTTCTATTTTAGAATGTGCTTCTATTGTTGGTCCTAAAGAAGCTGAAGGTCCTTTGGCTAAATATTTTGACCAAACATTAGATGATGAATTTTGGGGAGAAAAAACATGGGAAAAAGCAGAGAGTAAAATTATAAAAGAAACTGTAAATATGGTTATTCGAAAAGCACGGTATTTCAGCAAGTGATATTGATTGCATGTTTGCAGGAGATTTACTTAACCAATGTATTTCTTCTAGTTTTGGATTAAGAGATTTAAACATCCCCTTTTTTGGTGTGTTTGGAGCTTGTTCTACTTTTGTCGAATCTTTAACTCTAGGTGCTATTTGTGCTGAAAGCTTTGCAAACTATGTTTTATGCGCAACTTCTAGTCATTTTTGTAGTGCTGAAAAACAATTTCGTTTTCCTTTAGAATTAGGAAATCAAAGACCACAAACTAGCCAATGGACTGTTACTGGTTCTGGTAGCGCAATTGTTGCTAAAAATGGCTCCGGACCATATATCACACATATTACACCTGGAAAAATTATTGATATGGGAATAAAAGATGGAAATAACATGGGTGCTGCCATGGCACCAAGTTTTGCAAATACATTAACGACCCATTTCCAAGATACTGGAAGAAGTCCAAACTACTATGACGCTATTATTAGTGGTGACCTAGGATATGTTGGTAAAGATATTGCCATTGACCTGTTGAAAGCAAATGGGTATAACATTAAAAATAATTATAATGATTGTGGTGTGTTAATTTTTGATAAAGAAACTCAAGATACCCATAGTGGTGGTAGTGGTTGTGCATGTTGTGGAACTGTATTTTCTGGATATTTTTTCAAACAATTAAAAGAACGAAAAATGAAAAGGATATTGTTAATTGCCACTGGTGCTTTAATGAATTCTACTAGTTCACAACAAGGAGAATCTATTCCTGGTATTGCACATGCAATTAGTATTGAAAATTTATAAGACTTTTATAAGACAAGGAGGAACTTATGAGTGAAGTTGATTGGGGTTCTGTTTTTGAGTGGTCTACTCTTTTAAAATGTTTTGTTGTTGGTGGTTTGATTTGTGTTATTGGCCAGATTTTAATTGATAAAACCAAATTAACACCTGCAAGGATTTTAGTTATTTTTGTAACTTTAGGTGCTATTTTAGGTGGATTAGGGATTTATCAATATTTAGTGGATTTTGCAGGGGCTGGTGCCACCGTTCCTTTAACCGGTTTTGGCTATAACTTAGCCAAAGGCGCTATCGAAGAAGTAAAAAATATAGGATTTATTGGAGTTTTTACAGGTGGTGTTAAAGCTGCTGCTGGACGGAATTGCTGCTGCCATTTTCTTTGGCTATTTAGCTGCTTTGATTTCAAAACCAAAAATGAAAAAACAATAATCATATATGTATATAAAAAAGAGAATAGCTTACTTTCTATTCTCCTTTTTTCTTTTATCTATCAATATTTTTATATCGATAATATGCAAATCCTCCAAATGCAATAACTAAAATAGCTACTATAATTTTGAAAGTAATTCCACCTGCATATGGTAAGATTCCTGATGCTACTGTATTATCTTTATTTTGATTTGCATTTCCATTATTTGTATTGTTGCTATTATTACTACTATTGTAATTTAATACATCATCAATGCCACCTACCATAACACCATCTATATAACATTCTGGATCAACTTGATTATCTACTTCTAAAGTAACAATTTGTTCTTCACTTTGTTGATTCATTTCTGCCACTTCTCTAATATATACATATAAATTATCTGATTCTGTTATCTCTGTATAATTTTGTAATTCTTCTGATTTTAAGTTTAAAGTAATTGAATATGTTCCATCACTTTCTTTTACTGCTTCTATTTTTGTCCAATCTGTTATATTGTCATCCCCTTGTGTATCTGAAATATAATAATAATACGTATATGTATTCCTCTCATCTCCTATTTTTATTCCAGATATTTTAATTGTATTCTTACTTTCTACTTGTGATAAATCCTCTGAGCTGAAATATAATTTTGATTCTGTTATAACAGATTCTGCATTTGTGAAGTCTGATAAAACTGGTTTTTCTTGAGGTTCTTCTGGTGTTTCTGTTCCTGGATCTCCAGGATTGTCTGGTTCCTCCGGTGTTTCTCCACCTGGATTATCTGGATTTTCTGGATCTGGATCTAGGTCTGGGTCTGGTGTTTCTTCTGCTTCCTTAACAGTTATCGCTTGTGTAACCGTTCTTGTTATTCCATCTTCTGTATATTGAATTGTTACAGTTGTTATATTTGTTGTTAAATTATCTCCTCCAATAACTGTATAATTCGTAATTTCTTTTGTAGAACCATCACTATATTGTGCAACAACTGTCATACCTTTTTTATCAAAATCTTCTCCTTCTGTATAAACTGTTTTTGTTGGTTTGTCTTGTATATAAATTTGTGTTAATGTTTTTTGTGGTTCTGGTTGTTCTTGTGATTTTGAAATTGTATATGCTTTAATACATAAATTTCCTCTTAAAGATTCATTTTCTAGTGTTGTTAAGTCTGTCCAAACATTATTATCAAATTCTTCTTCTGTTGCACAAAAACTTTCTCCTGGATTTACAACTACATCTTGCCACATACCATCAGCAATTTTACTTTCTATTGCAAATTCTTTTCTATAATCATCATTTAGAATTTGTAATGCCACTACAAAAGAATCTCCTGTTAATTCTAATGGCTCTGCAAATTCTATTGTATGATATCCTGGTTCAAAAGTTTCTGTTTCTCCTTCTTTTAATTGTACTTCTTGAAAATCTTCTTTTGCCTTGCTATCCCCATTTGGATTCACTAATACTTTACAGGTATATCCCTGGAAAGTATAAACACTTATTTTATCCAATAATTCATCTGCTGTGGTATCTCTTTTAAACACATTTGCTAAGATTAAATTTTCTTCTCCTGAAAATACAATATTATTACTTGGTCCTAGCATATCATTTTGATACACTCTATCATAATCTTTGCTACTTGTCGCTTTTTGAATTCCTATTAAATTTCGATATACATTACAATCTTCATAAGAAAGATACATATATCCTTTATCTCCTATTTCTATCACAAGGTCTTCTCCTTGTATACTTACTTCATTTTCTCCATATGTTGATTTGTATGTATCTAAAACAACTTCATCTGGTATTTCTTCTGCTGAATACCATCCATTTGCTTCACATGCAGATTGTTGTTGTTCAAAAAGATTTTCTTTTATACTACTTAATTTTTCTGTAAAGTTTTCTCCCCATGAATTTTTTATAATCCAAGCACCATCTTCTGTGGGCCTTTGGTCTTCATTAAAGTTTTCTTTACTATAATCGTCATCCCATCCTATAATAACAACTGTATGATCAGCAGGCTCAAATAATGTATTAGTACAATAGATAGCACCTGTTTCATTGTTATAGGCATCACTTAATAAAGTAGCACCATGTATACCTGCATAGATTCCTCCATAATTAACAATATGTTCTTTTATTTGTGGCATAATTTCTGCTCTTTCTGAAACATATGTAGATGGAAATTCTACAGTATCATATAAGGTTGCCTGTACTTTTTTATTTTGTATTTCTGAAATATCTATATTTTCTTCACTATTTACAAATGGTACATCTTTCTCATTTACTACTCCCAAACCATTTGCCATATATTGTAATGCTAAATAAAAGTTTCCACCATCACTTAATTGTTTCGTAAATCCATATTCATTTGTTTTACCATTTAAAAATGCTGATTTTGCTGTTGCATAATTCATATGCTTTTCAGAAAAGTCATATGTAACAGTTGGATTTGAAGCATTTTTATCTCTCAATGCTAAATGTGATTCTATCATTCCTATAGTTGCAAAAGCCCAACATGTATTTGTTTGCATTTGATTTCTAACTTTCACATTTTCTAGAATACTATCCCTCAAATCATATTTTGCAGCTACTGTTGCTCTTAATAATTTTTGCATTTTAAATACATTGTTTAATTCTTTTATATATGTTCGATTGTCCTTATTTGTCACAATATCATATTTTCTAGGTTCAATTGTATTTTCTTTTTCCTCCTCACTAAGTTGTAGCCATTGTTCATATTGTTCTGAATACTCATCTGTTGCAAGTTTACTTTCTAAATTTGTACTTGCAAATACCAATCCAAAAGAAAACATGACAAATATAATAAAAAACACACTAATTATTTTTATAACACTTTTTCTCATTCTTTACGCCCCTTTTATCTTTTTACTTTTGTTCTTCCTTATCAAGATATCATGTATAATTATTTTTTTCAATCATTTTGCATTCTTTTCCGTTTTTTTAACCATTTTGTAATCTTTCTGTAACTTTTTTGTCATTTGGGTCTATTTCTGTATAAAAATGACAAAAAAATAAAGTTACTTTATTTTCATAAAATAACTCCATTTTTCTTTATCTATGCTTTTTTTGCAATTTCAGCAATTTCTGTAAAAGCTTTTGGATCTGTTACAGCAATATCTGCTAACATTTTTCTATTGATTGTTACATTAGCTTTTTTTAATCCTGCAATTAATCTGCTATATGTTGTTCCATTCATTCTTGCTGCAGCATTAATTCTTGCTATCCATAATTTTCTAAAATTACTTTTCTTATCTTTTCTTCCTACATATGCATATGCTAAAGATTTCATAACTGCTTGATTTGCATTTCTAAATCTATAATGTTTTGCTCCAAAATATCCTTTAGCTTGTTTTAATATTTTTTTATGTCTTGCTCTTGTTGTTCTTGCTGTTTTTACTCTTGCCATATCTATCACCTTCCTTATTCACTAATTTTACCGATTAATTACCATATGGTAATAATTTTTTGATTGTATTCATACATGTTTTGTCTGCATAAGCATTTTGAATCTTTCCTGATTTTTTTTGTCTTTTTGTTTTGTTTGCTAATAAATGTCTTCTGTTTGATTTTGTTCTTTTTACTTTTCCTGTTGCTGTTAAAGAATATCTTTTCTTTGCAGCTTTATTTGTTTTTAATTTTGGCATAAGTCATTCTCCTTCCTATTTTTTATTTTTCAGTTTTTTTAGCAAGAATGGTAAACATATTTCTTCCTTCAAGCTTTGGTGCTTTTTCCACTACTGCAATATCACTCATATCTTCTATGAATTTATTTAAAACAACTTCACCAGCTTTTGAATTGTTTACTTCTCTCCCTCTAAATCTAACTGTTATTTTTACTTTGTTTCCATCTTGTATAAATTTTTTTGCATTTTTAGATTTGAAGCTAAAATCATGTTCTTCAATATTAGGAGTCACTCTTATTTCTTTAACTTCAAAGCTTTTTTGTTTTTTCTTAGCTTCTTTTTCTTTTTTAGCTTGCTCAAATTTATATTTTCCATAGTTCATAATTTTACAAACTGGTGGATTTGCATTTGGAGCAACTAACACTAAGTCTAAATTTTTTTCTTCTGCTTTTTCTAAAGCTTCATTTAAAGAAATAACACCTATTTTTTCTCCATTGTCTCCTATTAATTGAACTTCTTTTGCTCTTATTTGACCGTTAATTGGTAATTCTTGTTTTATACAAAACACCTCCAATAATAAAAAAATTTGACTTTTGTTACAAGTCAAATCCAAAATAAAACTAGCATTCAAATATGCTAATCATATTTAATTTCCAACCTTTTTCCTCATTTGGATAAGGTGAGAAGTTTGACTTCTTCTTGTAACGTTAAGTATTTTATCATATTTATGATCCAACTGTCAAGTAATTTTCAAAATTTTCTTTAATTCGTATGTGTCAAGTAAATGTAGGCAATTTTTTTATCTTTTTTTCTAATCCTTTAAATGCTATTGCTTTCAACACTT
>CALXZX010000018.1 GCA_944393375.1 uncultured Clostridia bacterium
AAATTTTAGCACTAATTTCTTTAAAAATTAGTGCTAATGTTTAAAAAATTTTGAGACATTTTCAAAAATGATTGACAGACTGTTGAACAAAATATTTTTATATACTTTGTCAACAGTCTGAAAAAACCTGTATTTTATAAATACAGGTTTTTTGATACTATTTTTTATTTTAATTTTAATGCTCTAAATGAATTCAAAACTGCTAGAACGGTTACACCTACATCAGCAAATACTGCTGCCCACATAGAAGCTAACCCAAAAGCACTTAATATTAAAACACCAATTTTTACAATTAATGCAAAACTAATATTTTGATATACAATCTTTAAAGTTTTTCTTGATATTTTCATAGCTGTTGCTATTTTTGATGGTTCATCTGTCATAATAACAATATCAGCTGCCTCTATTGCTGCATCTGAACCTAATCCACCCATAGCAATTCCTATATCTGCTCTTGCTAATACTGGTGCATCATTAATTCCATCACCAATAAATGCTAATTTTGATTCTTCATTTTTATTTTTTAATAATTCTTCCACTTTATTTACTTTATCTACTGGAAGTAATTCACTATATACCATATCTAGCTTTAATTCTTGATTTACTTTTTCTGCAACATCTTTGTTATCTCCTGTTAGCATAACTGTTTTTCTGACGCCTGCTTTTTTCAAATCTTGAATTGCTTTTTTAGAATCTTCTTTTATTTTATCACTTATTAAAATATATCCTACATATTGTTTATTAATTGCTACATAAATAACTGTTCCTATTTCATCCACTTGGTTTATATTTTCTAAATTTAATTGTTCCATTAATTTTATATTTCCACAAGCGACTTCTTTTTGATCAATTACACTAATAATTCCTTTTCCAGCAACTTCTTCACTATTCATAATTCTATTTTTGTCAATTTCTTTTCCATAAGCTTTTTGTATAGAAATTGATATTGGATGATTAGAATAACTTTCACAATATGCTGCTAATTCTAATAATTCATTTGAGTCAATTTCTTTTTCATTCATTACTTTTTGTACATCAAAAACACCTTCTGTTAAAGTTCCTGTTTTGTCAAATACAGCAATTTCAGTTTTAGATAATAATTCTAAATAATTACTTCCTTTTACCAATATTCCTTTTTTAGAAGCTGCTCCAATCCCACTAAAGAAACTAAGTGGAACAGAAATGACTAAAGCACATGGACATGATACCACTAAAAATGTAAGTGCTCTATATATCCACTCTAACATATCTGTTTTTGTTATTAATGGTGGAATAAATGCTATGATTAATGCTAGAAATACAACGATTGGTGTATAATATTTTGAGAATTTTGTAATAAAGTTTTCTGTTTTGGCTTTTTTGTTTGTTGCATTTTCAACCAAATCTAATATTTTGCTTACAGTTGATTCTCCAAATTCTTTTTCTACTTTAATTTCTAAAACACCATTTAAATTAATACATCCACTTAATATATGATCATTTACGTTTACTTCTCTTGGAACAGATTCTCCTGTTAATGCTGAAGTATCTAGCATAGAAGTTCCTTCTATGACGATTCCATCTAGTGGAACCTTTTCCCCTGGTTTTACAACAATGACATCATCTATCTTTACTTCTTCAGGTGATTTCTTTTCTATATTTCCATTTACTTTTAAATTTGCATAATCTGGTCTAATATCCATCAAACTTGCAATCGATTTTCTGGATTTTTTTACTGCATAACTTTGGAAATATTCTCCAACTTGATAAAATAACATAACAGCTACTGCTTCTGGAAATTCTTTAATGGCAAAAGCACCGATTGTGGCGATACTCATTAAGAAATTTTCGTCAAAGAACTCCCCATGAAAAATATTCATAACTGCTTTTTTGACAACTTCAAATCCAACGATTAGATAACTTAATACATATAGTACGACTTGTATAATAGATATTGTATTTTCATTAATATTGACAAAATTTATGTTTTCTATCAAAACAGCCATTAGAAAGATAATAGCTGCTACAATAATTTTTCTTAATCTCTTTTTCATTTATCATGTCACCTCTTTTCTATGCTTCCCTCAATGTTGTATCAGGCTCTATTCTTTTAACTACTTTTTTGATTTCTTTTTCTACTTCTTTTTCTTTTCCTTCTTCAATTTCTACAATCATTTTTTCTGTTACAAAACTTACAGAACATTCCTTGACACCTTCTATATTATTTACTCCTTCTTCTATTTTCGCTGCACAATTTGCACAGTCTAAATCTTCTAATATATAATTCTTTTTCATATAAATTCCCCCTTATTCCTTATTAATCGTGTGTAAAATACCTTTTTCTATAATATGACGTGTACAGGTATCTGATAATGAATAATATACATTTTTACCATCTTTTCTGTATTTTACTAAATTAGCTTCTTTTAATGCTCTTAATTGGTGTGAAATTGCTGATTTTGTCATATTGGTTAATACTGCCAAGTCACACACACACATTTCATGAACATCTAATGCCCATAATATTTTTATTTTTGTATTATCACTAAATATTTTATAAAAATTTGTTAATGCATCTATTTTTTTATCAGATAACATATGGTCTTTTACTGTATCAATAACATCTTGATGAATACTATTACAATCACATGTTTCAATTCTTGCAACCATATTCTTTCCTCCTTTCTATACACAGTTGAATGTGTATTCAATTGTCTTTTACTATATTATAGTTGAATATTGATTCAATTGTCAATAGATTTTTATTATTTTATTGACAAATTTATTTTATTCATATATTAATAATTAAAGGGGTTAAAAATATGGTAAATGTTGTTTTAGGAATTGTGGAAAAAGAAAATAAAATATTATTAATAAAAAGAGAACGTGGAGACTTTGCTAATTTGTGGGCAATACCTCGGTGGTAAAGTTGAAGAATGTGAACATTTAGATGATGCTATTATAAGAGAAATGCGTGAAGAAATTGGTATTTCTATGAAATTTGTAAAACTATTAGGAACTGCTACTGAAATCATGCATGATAGTCATATTACTAACTTATTACATATTTGTTTATTAACCATAGAAAATCAAGAATCAATTTCTGCACCCGAATTTCAAATTAAATGGTTATCTATTGACGAAATCAAAAAAGCAAATAATATTGTACAAAGTGACAAGGTTTTTATTGAACAATTTTATTTTCAACATGACAAAAACTATTTGAAGTTAGATTGTTATCAAGATAATACAGGTAACTATTATTGGAAATAATGGTTAAAAAAATATGAAAGGAATTTAATATGAAAAATAAAACAATTTTAATTCAAGGAGCAATGGATATTGAAGTAGAATACTTAATTGCTCAATTAGAAAAAAAGGAAAAACATACAATTGCAGGATATGAGTTTTATACAGGATATATCCATACATCAAAACTGATTGTTTCTAAAACGTTAGTAGGTGTAGTTAATGCTACTACCTCTACCACTATTGGTATTATGACTTTTCAACCAGATATTGTTATTAATCAAGGAATTGCAGGAGCGCATAAATCAAATATCCATATTGGTGATATTATTATTGGCAAAAAATGTTGTAATATTAACGCTTTCTCAATGCCAACTAAACATAAGGGATATTCTTCTAATCCATTTGAATGGGAGCCTAATAAAAGAGGTGAGGAAATACAAAGTGGAGATGAAAAATTAGTAAGCACCTTTAAAGAATTTTTTGAATCATATAATGAAAATACAATTTATACAGGAACTTTAGGAAGTGGAGACGTATTTAATCGAGAATATGATAGAATTACTTGGTTACAAAATCGATTTAACCATCTATGTGAAGATATGGAAAGTATAGGAACATATTCTGTATGTAATCGCTTTAAAATTCCTCGCATTGGAATTAGAATCGTTTCTAATAATGAACTTACAAATGAAAGATTAGATAAAGAACAAGCAGTCATACTACAAAAGCTCTTTATAGACTTTTTCAATGAAATATTTAGTTTTTAAAAAAGATGCAAAAATATTGAAATCATTATATTACAATATTTTTGCACTTTTTATTATCATTTTATAATTTTATTTACTATATTTATTCTACAAATATTATACACTTTGGTAAACGTTTTCGAAAATATTCTTACTATGATTTTTTCCTTCCAATTTAATTCTTTTTTTAGTTCTTTTAATACTACATCTTTTTTTACATTTCTCATAATATATTCTCCTTTATTTTTTATTAAGAAGCTTCTTTAAGATTATTCTATACTATGAAATAGATAAAATGTCAGTGCCCACTGTTTAATTTTATATATTTTTTAAGTTTCTTTACATCAAAAAAAACGCTTCAACCCTTTTAAGTTGAAGTGTTTTTTATTTAACTAAGTTACAAGATTTTTTTGTGGAGGCGACACCCGGATTCGAACCGGGGATCAGAGTTTTGCAGACTCGTGCCTTAGCCACTTGGCTATGTCGCCATATATTAAATTATATGTTCCAAAATAAAAAACAATGACTGTATTATAAACATTTTTGTTTTTTGTAATAGTGGAACAAAAATTGGAGCGGGAAACGGGGCTCAAACCCGCGACCTCTGCCTTGGCAAGGCAGCGCTCTATCAACTGAGCTATTCCCGCATTTGGCAAATAATATAATAACAAATATATTGGTAAAAGTCAAGACTTTTATCAAACATTAACAAGAAAAGGGAAAAATGAGTCCGTCCCCAAAATCCCTTTTCTTTACAATTTAATCTCCTATCGGAGCATAATCATCTGTAACAATTGGTTTATCACTCGTAAAATCTTTTACTTCATTACTTAATAATTCTTTATATTCTTCTTCTTTGTCAGTATTTATATTTCCATTTCCTTTAATACCTACTAGAATTAGGTTTTGTTCTTCATTATTTGCACGATTTGGATTTACTTTAAATACTTTTACATCATCAAATATAGCTTTATATGTGCTATATTCATATTTAATAAAGTCCGTATTTTCTCCTTCAAGTGATGATATAATATTGGTTATAACTGTTCCATTTTCATTTAAACTGTCATATACTTTTTGCATAGCTTCATAAGTTGTTAATTCAAATGGAGCATTTAATCCTTTAAACGCATCTATAAAAACTGTATCATATTTTTTCTCATTATAATTTAAATAACTTCTTCCGTCTTGCGTAATTAATCCTAAATTGGGATTGTTCTTATCTAATCCAAATTCTTCTTCTGCAATCTGTGTCATTGTTTCGTCAATTTCTACAACATCAATTGTTTTATTTTCATATTTTTTCAAATAATGCATTGGATAAGTGTATGCTGCTCCACCTATCATCAATGCATTATTTGCTTCTTTGTCATAATATTCAAATAAATCATAATAGTATAAATATGTTGCTCCCATTTCACCAGTTTTTTGATTTATATAAGATTCCAAACCTGTATCTACTTGTAAAGTTTTGTATGTATTTTCCCCTACATTCAAGTTTGTCACCCATATTCTGCTATATTCAGAATCAACATCTCTTGTTATTTCCGGATTTCTTACTTGAAATAGATATCCTCCTAATAAATTTAAAGCAATAATAATCAATAACTCTACTATCATTAAAATATAATATTTCTTGTCTTTTTTGTTAAATAGATATACAGATAATATCCATAACAAAATGGAACAGCCTAATATAATATTTCTGACACCTAAATTTGGTATTAGTATAAATCCTGCAAAAAAAGTACCAAAAATACTTCCTATTGTTGATAATGAAGATATTTTTCCTGATGTTGCCCCTATATGATCCATACTATTATTTTTTATCTTTACTGCTATTGGAGATACGGTTGCTAACAAGAAACTTGGTATTCCAAAAGTGACTGTTGCACATATGATAGCAACAAAAATCAAGTTACTTGAAAGTTGTGATAATACATCTATAACTACAACTTCTAATATTGGTATAATACTTGTTGCAATGGCAGAAATTAATAAATAATTAGATAAAATCTTTATATCATTTTCTTTATTTTTATCTGCCATTTTTCCACCGAACCAATATCCTATACTCATACTAATTAACATGATTCCAATAATGGTAGTCCATATCAAATTAGAACTTCCTACATATGGTGATAATACTCTTGCAGCGATTAATTCCAACATCATGGTTAATGCACCACTTAAAAATACAGTTATTTCTAATGAATATTTCTTCATATTTTATCCTCTTTTTACTTTATTTTTTCTTATTTGTTGTTTTCTTGGTTGTTTTCTTTGTTTTTGTTTTTCTTGTTTTCTTTTTTGTTGTATTTGTTTTTTCAAATTCTGCTTTTTCTTCTGGGTTCCATTCTTCTCCCACTTTTGGTTGGTTCCATGAAATGTAATCACATGATTTTGGATTATTCTCACAAATATAATATTTTCTTCCTCTTTTGGTTTTTCTAACTTGTACGGTTGCGCCACATTTAGGACATGGCACATCGATGGTTTCTATGATTGGTTTTGCATTCTTACATTCAGGATATCCTGGACATGCTAAGAATTTTCCATATCTTCCATATTTATATACCATCATTCTTCCGCATTTTTCACATTTGACATCTGAAACTTCATCAACCATTTCCACATGTTCTAATTCTTTTTCTACTTTTTCTACTTCTTCTTCAAATGGTCCATAAAATTCTCGAATCATTTTTTTCCATTTTTCATGTCCTTCTGCAATCTCGTCAAATTCATCTTCTATTTTAGCTGTAAATTCTACATTAATAACATCTGAAAAATTCTCTGTTAATAGTTTATTTACCACTTTTCCTAATTCAGTTGGATATAACTGTTTCTTTTCTTTTTCTATATATCTTCTTTCTAAAATAGTTGTAATTGTTGGTGAATACGTACTAGGTCTTCCAATTCCTTTTTCCTCTAAAGCTTTTACCAAACTTGCCTCTGTATATCTTGGTGGTGGTTCTGTAAAACTTTGTTTTGGATTCAATTTTTTTAGTTTTACTTCTTGATTTTCTTCTAGTTCTGGAAGCATACCTTCTTCTTCTTTTTCTTCTTTATCACTACCTTCAACATATAAAGTCATAAATCCTTTAAATTTTAATACTTGTCCATTTGCTTTAAAGTCATACGCATTTGCCTTAATATTGACATTCATGGTATCATAAACTGCTGGTGCCATTTGACTTGCTAAAAATCGATTATATACTAATTTGTATAATTTATATTGATCATTTGTTAAACTGTCTTTTATGCTATCTGGCTCTATATCGATATATGTTGGCCTAATTGCCTCATGCGCATCTTGTGCATCTTTTTTTGTTTTATAATATCGATTTTCATAATAATTTTCACCATATAATTTTGTAATCTGCGTTTTCGCAACACTTCTTGCTTCTTCAGATATTCTTGTTGAGTCAGTTCTCATATAAGTAATTAATCCGACTGTTCCCTTTTCTGGAATTTTTACACCCTCATATAATCCTTGTGCAATAGACATTGTTTTCTTTAATGTAAATCCTAGTTTTCTTGAAGCTTCTTGTTGCATTGTACTTGTTGTAAATGGTGGTGCAGGTGTTCTTTTTTTCTCACCTTTTTTCACTTCGCTGACAACATATTTTGCATCTTTGACATTATCTAAAATTTCTTGAACTTCATCATTTGAATGAATTTCTAATTTTTTACCATCTTTCCCATAAAAATGTGCTTCAAATTCTTTTTTCGTTTTAATATCTTCTAAATTTGCATAGATATTCCAATATTCTTCTGGAATAAATTTCTCAATTTCATTTTCTCTATCTACAATTAGTTTAACAGCAACAGATTGCACTCTTCCAGCAGATAGTCCTCTTTTTACCTTTTTCCACAATACAGGACTAATTTTATATCCTACAATTCTATCTAGCACTCTCCTTGCTTGTTGGGCGTCTACTAAATTTACATCAATATCTCTTGGTTCTTTAATCGCTTTTTGTACAGCATTTTTCGTAATCTCATTAAAAGTTACCCTTACAATCTTATCTTTTTCGTCTTCTAATATTTTTGCTAAATGCCATGCAATTGCTTCTCCTTCACGGTCAGGGTCAGTTGCGATATATATTTTTTTTGCTTGTTTCGCATCTTTTTTTAGCGCTTTTATTAAATCCCCTTTTCCTCTAATATTTATGTACTCTGGTTCAAAGTCATGCTCTATATCAATTCCCATTTTTGATTTTGGCAAATCTCTTATATGTCCCATTGATGCTACAACCTTTGTACTGCCACCTAAAAATTTTTTTATCGTATTTGCTTTTGCCGGTGACTCTACGATAATCAATTTATCAGCCATTTAGCCTTCCTCCATTTATTTTTTCAAATATTTCTTATTCCATATATAGTATTCTAGCCTAAAAGAAGATATTTTGCAAGTTTTTTATAAATTTTATCAAAATGGGACAATTGGGGACGTTTCTGTTTGGACATTTAAAATAAGCAAAAATATATAAAGATGAAAGTACTGTAATTAAAATATATAAAATGATCAATATAACTAGAAAAAGTAAAAAATAATTACATTTATTACATTGAAATAAACATATTATTTTCAAAAAATGTCCAAACAGAAACGTCCCCAATTGTCCCATTTCCCATTCTAAAATAATTCTTTACTTAAATCTGCCAAAACATCTTCTACTCCAATAGGTGTTACTTCATTTTCTTTAAACAATCTTAATATTTTTTCTACCTTTTGTTCATCATTTGATAAATATGTTATTTCTTTATTTTCTATTTTTGTATTATTGGGTATATATTCTGTTTTTACGACTGCAATGCCAAATTTTGCATTTTCTTTTTTAATAAATTGGTCTTCATTTATCTTTTTATAATATTCTAATTTTATTGGATACTGAATTCCGGCCTCCACCAATTTTTCTTTTTCTATAAATTTTCCACCAAAAAAAGTTCTCATTCTTCCATCTCCCTTTATTCTTTCGTACTTTTCCATAATACTATGAAGATAATCACATTGCAAGAACTTTTCATCGCATTATTTTACATATTTCTACCATTTTTTATCTTCTTTCTTTTTTTTCGATTCTGTATATACATAATCTGTCTCTTTCATTTATTTGATATCCTTTCCTTTGCAAAATTCGATGGATTTAGACATATAATTTATTCTATAATATATATAATTTTATAAATTGGATTTTTCAATTCCACTTTTCAATTATCCTATTTAAAAATAGTAGTAATTTGTTTTATTTTCATTACTACTATTTCTCTTTTACATATTTTCTTCTTCATTTCCTGTTTGTTTTAAACGTAAATATCCTAATTCTTCCCAACTATTATATGCCAAATTTAATCTAAAGAGTAATTTAGGTTTAGGACCTGCTCTGTTTTTATCCACAACACAAGCATAATATCTAACATCTGGGTCTTCATTTTTTTCTAAATCATAGAAAGTTGTATCTACTTCTTTTAAAGAATATTCATACTCTTGTAAATGCTCTCTATTAATTTGTTTTATTAAACATAAGGTATCTAATACCTCTTTTACCGTTCTACTAACTGCTAAATCATTAACATCTAAGTTGATTGGTAATGTAGACGCTTCTTCTAATTGTAATGAAGAACAGATAAAGATTTCAAAGTTTTGTGCAATATTAGATAGAATGGTTGCTGTCTTTTTGATTTCTTCAGGATTACCAATATTGGCTGTATCTGTTTTTAATGTATCATAAAATACATATTCTATCTTTTCTTTATAATAATAATTTATAATAACTTTTTTTAGTTCATCATTGGTATGGTCTGTTATATTCATAAAATAAATGGAATTATTGATTTCCTTATTAATCCAATCTGTTACGCTAATCACTTGTTTAAATTGAGTAGATTCTTTTTCTAATCTCTTTATAAAATCTTTTTGTGTTTCATCTTTTTCTTTTAAGACATGTCCATTTTCATCCACTTTTACTTTTTTAGGGTCATCTGCTTTAAATTGTAATGCCAAAATTTCATTTTCTGTGATACTTAACTTTTGTCCATGAATCTTTTGAATTTCTGGATTATTTACAATGGTAGTGATTAAACATAGTTTCATTTTTTCTTCTGACATTTCGTTTGAAATCAATAATACTTTTTTCTTATTTACAAATGCAGTATACGCTGCTAAGTTAATTGCTAATCTACTTTTTCCTGAGTTAGATGGCATTGCATATGCCATTGTTTCTCCTTTTCTAATACCTTTAAATACATGTGTTAATATTGGAAATGGTAATGATAGCCCATTTACTAAATTATTAGAACCTTCTTCAAGAAATTTTGTTAAGTTTTTATTTAATATTGCTTGTTTGAATTTTTCTGTTACAGTTACTTGATTAACTGCTGACTCTACTTCTTCTACTGACATCTGGTCATATAATTTATAATCAATAATCTCAATAATTTTATCTTGAATATTTTTAATTGGGTTTGCCATATATGCCTTTCTTAAAGTAAACAATTTTTTTAAGTCCGTATAAATTTTTTCTATATCATATTGTTTATCCCTAACATTTTTCTTTAAGTCATTTTTAAATTTATATACTTCTTCAGAATCTCTGGAAAAACTAAATCCTTCTTTTGCTATTTCTGGAGTATATTTTCCTCCCTCTGTAAATAGCACGCTTTTATATACATTTAATATTTTGTCATCTTCAAAATAACATTCTTTATTTAAATAATAATATCTAGAAATTGATTTTGGATTTTCTAATAATAATCCCATATATATATATTCTAGTTTCAAATTTTCCAATTTAGTAGGATATATTCTTTCTGTATTTTCATCTTCTTGATTATACTCATCTTCTAATTCCTCATCATCTTCTTTACTCAATTCTCTTAATTTGACTAGTGCTTGTTTATATTCACCTGATTGTATATCAAATTTTATTTCTGATATTTTCTTTTCATTTTTATCTGTAACTGGTATTTGATTAATGATTTCATACATTTTTTTTTCTGTTTCAATACTCATTTTTTCCTCCTATTTTATTAAGATTTTTACTTCCTTACCTTTTACAAGTTCTTTAAATTTTATAGCATCTTCCTTATCTCCCACAATACTTCCATAATGGGTTGGTATAACTATTTTTGCTTTAATTGTATTTGCTAACTTAGCTGCCTCCTGATAATTCATTGTATAGGTTCCACCAATTGGTATCAATGCTTCATCACATTCTATATCTTGAATTTCTTCTATATTATCTGTATCTCCTGCTATATAATATGTTGTTTCATTTACTATAATAATATATCCTACCCACTTATTTGCTTTTGGGTGAAATGCCTTATTTATATTATATGCATATGTTGTTTTAAAGTCTAGTCCATTTACATGATAGCTTTTATTTGGTTCAACTACAAATACATTCTTTTTGCCAAATAAATTTTCAGCTTTTTCCTTTATATCTTCTGTAATGATAAATACTGTATTTTCTTTTTTTACTTTTTCAACATCTTCTGGTGAAAAATGGTCATAATGAGAATGTGTAAAAAATATATAATCTGCATCATGATATTCTTTATTTATTTTAAATGGGTCTATATAGATAACCCTATCTTCTGTTATTTTTATACTACTATGACATAATACTTCTACCATATTCTACCTCCATGTTCACATTTTGTTCTGAATATATATATTCCTTCATTATGGTTACTATATCATACTTTTTTCTTGTGAACAATACGAAATATATAAAAATAAGAAGAAATATCTATTTATTTTTCTTCTTATTTTTCATCTTCTTTTCTAAATTTTATGAAATCTTCTACTCCCATTTTCCCTGCTCTTGTTATGAAATTATATCCATATTTTTCTTTTAATTTATCAATTGTATTATCTAGTTTTTCTTGCTTTTCATTTTTTATTTCATCATGAAACAAAGATATTTGCATTTCTTCTTTATCTGTTAAATCATCTACTCTAACGCCTATTAGCCTTATGGGTGTTCCTTTTCTATACATCTGTTCTAATAATTCTTTCGCATGACTAAAAATTTCTTTTGTACTAGATATTGCATTTGGTAGTTTTCTTTGATGGGAAGTATCTACAAAATCTTTATTCCTCAATTGTACATTAACAACTCTTGCTAACATTTTTTGTTTTCTTAACCTATAGGTTACTTGTTCTGTTAAAGCTAGTAATATTTCTTCTAGTTTATCTATATCTGAAATATCTTCTGGTAATGTAACAGAATTTCCAATTCCTTTTGGTTTTTCTTGTATATATTTTACTTCAGAATTATCGATTCCATTAGCATATTCCCACATCATTGTTCCATGTTTTCCAAATTTTTCTTGTAAAATTTTCTTATTGGTTTTAGCTAGATCTCCAATGGTTTTTATTTGCATATTATACAATTTTGGAACTGTTCTTTTTCCAAGCATAAATAGTTCTGATATAGGAAGTGTCCACATTTTATTTGGTATTTCATCTTCAAAAAGGGTATGTACTCTATCTGGTTTTGTAAAATCTGATGCCATTTTAGCTAAAAGCTTATTATGGGCTACACCAACATTTACTGTAAACCCTAATTCTTCTTTTACTTTTCGATTAATTTCTTTTCCTTTATTTAATAAAGTATCATTCATTAGATAATGTGTCATATCTAAAAAACATTCATCAATACTAAACCTTTCAATTTTATCTGTATATTCTAATAATAATTGGTACAACTGATTAGAGTAATGTCTATACACTTTAAAATTTGATGGAAATATTTTTAGTCCAGGGCATTTCATTCTTGCTTGGTAAATTGTTTCAGCTGTTTTTACACCACATTCTTTTGCTTTCATACTCTTAGCTAAAACAATCCCTGACCTTTTGGATTCATCTCCTCCAATAACGGCTGGTATTTCTCTTATATCAACTTTACTTCCATTTTTTAACATATCTAATGCTGTCCAACTTAAAAAAGCATTATTGACATCTACATGTAATATCTGTCGTTCCATATCATCACCAATTAAATTATAGAATGTATGTTTGGTTTTGTCAATGTTTTATTTTTACAAATTTTCACTTTTATTTTTATATATTTCGGTATATAATATTTTTGATAAACATATTTGACAAAATTTCATGATAACATAGGAGGTAATAATTTTGAATAAACTTGTAATTATTGGTTGTGGAAATGTAGGAATGGCATATGCCTATTCTTTGTTAAATCAATGCTTGGATATAAAAGAATTGGTATTAATTGATGTAGATAAAGACAAATTGTTTGGTAAAGTTGCTGACTTAAATCATAGTACATATAATTTAAATACTTCTACAAAAATTGTCTTAGGAAATTATTCTGATTGTCAAGATGCAGATATCATTTGTATAACAGCTGGTCCTAGTCAATCAGCATTAAAAAGTTCTAGAATGGAAGATTTGCATAAAGCAAATACAATTATAAAAGGTATTGTTTCTGAAATCAATAAAACGAATTTTTCTGGGATTTATTTGATTGCCACAAATCCTTTAGATGTTATGACATATGTAACATGGAAATATGCAAATTGTATTCCTCAAAAAGTAATTGGTTCTGGAACACTTTTAGATACTGCTAGATTACGCTATATTTTATCAGAAAAATATCATAGACCTATTACAGAAATGACTGGACTTGTTCTTGGTGAACATGGAGATAGTCAATTCATTCCTTGGTCTACGGTGAATGTAGAAAAATTACCTGAATCAGAAATGACAAATATTGAAAATGCTGTTAAAAAAGCTGGGTTTGATGTCTCACGATCACAAGGATTTACTTCATATGGAATTGCTTCTACTTTGAGTAGAATTACAAGAGCTATCATTTTTGATGAAAGAGTATGCTTACCTGTATGTTCTTATCTAGAAGATTACGGTATTTTTACAAGTACACCTTCTGTTATCGGAAAAGATGGTATTGAAAAGTCTAATATACTGGATTTAGAAAATAACGAAAAATCACGATTAGAGAATTCTATACAAATTATTAAAACAGCTATTGGAAATTTGTAAGGTAAGCAAGCATATGTTAATGAAAAAAATTTGCACACATAAAAAAACTGGGTTGGATTTTATTCTCCACCTAGTTTTCTTTTTTGTGCCATATATGCAAATTTACTAATGATATTAGCTGGCAATATTTTGGCTCCAAACCTTGCAATTTTTACATCAATTCCTGGAACGATATAAAATTTACCCTTTTCTAATTTTCGAATAGCATATTTTGCTACATCCATGCTATTGGCTTCTCTTAAATGAAAATCCACATTAGCCACTTTATTAAAATTCGTCTCCACTGGTCCAGGACATAATATACTAATTTGTACTTTGGAATGTTCTTTTTTTAATTCTTCTCGAATTCCTTCTGATAATTTAACCACATAATTTTTTGTTGCATAATATGTTGCCATTAATGGTCCTGGCATAAATCCTGCAATGGATGCTACATTTAAAATCTTTCCACCATTTTTTTCTTTCATATCTGTTAAATATAACTTGGTTAATATGTGATAAGCAATAATATTTGTTTTTATCATACTAATATCTTTTTCTAAACTCGTTTTTGTAAAAATTCCACAATCTCCAAATCCTGCATTATTGATTAAGATATCCACATTTTGTACCTGATTGTGGATTTCTTTGCAGTGTTCTTCTATGCTTAAATCTTTAGATATGATTTTTATTTTTGCATCCTTTTCTAATTCTTTTTTGATTTCTTCTAACTTTTCAACATTTCTTGCAACTAACACTAATTCATCTGCTTTTTTAGCCATTACTCTTGCCATATCTTTTCCAATTCCTGATGATGCTCCTGTGATTAAAACTTTCATATACATACCTCTTATTTTATATTATTCATATTTTTTCCTATTTTATTATACTTTTTAATCACTTTCAAGCTTTTTCTTCACATTGTCAATGGGTTAGGAGATTTTGACAATTTTTTTAATCGTCAAAATCTAAAGTTGGATATCCATTTTCTCCAATTATCCATTTACACCATTTATTTGGGTATATTCCACTGTCATCCATGTAGTCATTTAGATTATTTTTTAATTCTTCTACTCCTTCTTTATTGTTTTTAAATGAAATAGCGTCCTTACTATATATTTGTACACCATTTATCAAATCAGATTCATCATAAAAAAAGTTTTTTAATGATATTTTACTATTCCATATTTCAGGCACTATAATGTCAGCCTTTCCCCCTGAATATATTCTTCCTGCATTATAAGCATTACTTATATTTACAGTATATCTAGAATATCCAATTATTCCTCCCGAAAATGTATCTGATTTTACATCACCTAAATTGTAGCAATTATTTATATTCAATGTCATTGTTGTTATCTCACCTAATATTCCTCCTGCTATTGATTCTTCTGTTCCTGTAATATCTCCCACATTGAAACAATTTGTAATTATTGTTTTTAAGCTGTCTCCTCCATTTCTTGACAATATTCCGGCAGCTATTTTTCCTGTAACATTTCCCAAATTATAACAATTGTTTACTTCCACATTAGTTGCATATGCATGGCCTATAATTCCTCCTGCATAATATCCCCCATTTATTTCACATTCATTATAACAGTTTGTAATAGTTCCTGAAGTATATGAACCTACGATTCCTCCTACATATGTTCCTGTAGAACTTATTACTCCAGTTATTCCTAAATTTCTTATAATAGCAGTTTCCTCTGAAATTTTAGAAAATAATCCCGCAATTTTATCTGTTTTTATATAGATATTTTGTATTTCTTTCTTATCTCCATCAAAAATACCCAAAAAACCTCTTTCTTCATTTCCTATTGGTTTAAATCCTGTTCCTGTTGTCATTTCATTAATTAGTGCATTTCCATCATTTTCATCACCATTAATATCTCCAAAGTCCGTTCTTTCACTATTGGCATAGGAATATTTTGATTTAAAATTTAAGTTTCTTTTTAATTCTACATATTTCCCACTAAAACTGTTTACTATTCCTACTTCTACTGGATTTCCATTTTCTAATTTGATACCACTTTCATTTACCATATTAGAAAAAGCCACTAAATCCTCTATACACCAAATTTCATATGGTTCACTTTCATCGCCTTTTAAACTATTACCATTTTCATCCTTTGTGATATCTCCTGGTGATTTATCTTCTATGATATCTTGAGCTTCTCCTACATTTCCATTTTTATCTACTGTATAATATCTCTTAGTATCTATAAAAACAATTTCAAATTTTTCTCCAACATCAGTCGCTTCTGTTTTTCCTTCTCCTGTTTCTTTATCTAACTCACTTTGCAATTCATCTTCTAGTATGTTCCCGTATTTGTTATTTCCCATTGCTTGTACAGTTGCTTTTTCTACAATTTCTCTTTCATTGGCAATCTTTGTTTCCTCTTTTGCTTGTCCTGCATTGCCTATAATCCCATTATCTCCTGTTATTGCACTTATCGTAATTCCTGCTAAAATTAATAAGATAATGATTGTTATAACTAATGCTAATAGTGTGATTCCTTTATTTTTCTTTAATTCTTTTGTTACCACTTTTATCCTCCTTATACTCTCTTAAAGTTGAGTACTCTAAGAATTTATAAGTCCATAAAAGTATTGAAATGACAGCTATTTTTATGATATTTTTTCTAATAGTTATCATAATTTTAATTTTCTATACACCATAAAATCTTTTTTAATTTTTGTTGACTTTATGCTTTTTTATTGTTATTATGAAGATGAAAAAAGTTTCTTAGAGTACTCAACTCTAAGAAACTTTTAATTATATCTAAATAATAAATTTCATTTTTCAGAATCCACAATAAAAAAAGAAAAAGACACCTTCCTTTCAGTTGCTTTAGGTAGGTGTCTTTTCCTCATTTTGGCATTAATTATATCTTATCCACTTTATTTCGCCATTATGAATGGCGACTAACACATAATCTCCGATACGAGCGGATTTAAAGAAACGACAAACTCTCTCATTTCGGTAATCCACCGTAAAAGTTCCGCTATTTTCAAATGTTACAATACGCGCTCCTTCTTCAAACCGGATATCTATAATCCGGTCTTCTGTCCCTGTGTAGGTATAAGTAAATGCCATTTTCTCTTTCCTCCATTTTCTAAAATTAATATGTTGTACTTTTACAACTTAACATAATTATAGCATAAGCTTAGTTATATTTCAACTTTAGTTTAAATATAACTTGTAAAATATAAATATCTATGATAAAGAAACGCATATTTAGGTTTTGCAATGTTAAAATATAAAAGTAAAAAAATCTTAGAGGTTAACAAGCTCTAAGATTTTTTGTTTTTTCTACTAAACTTATTAAATACCATACCAACTGCATGAACAATTCTTGTTGAATTGTTGTTTGCAACTGTTTTTCCTAATGCCTTTCCTCCAACTGTTAAAGCTGAAACTAAAGCACTTAATAAGAATTGTACATCAAAATCTAGTCCAAATTGGTTAGTAATTTTTACTGCAATTAATGCACTTATCGCACCACTTAGTACTCCACAAATGTCACCAATAACGTCTGCACATATATTAGCAACTCTAGGTGCATTCCTAATTAATTTAATAGAATCTTTTGAACCTTTTACTTTCTTCGTTGCTTTTGCATGAAATTCATGTTCATCTGCAACTGTTACAGCCACACCCACAATGTCAAATATGATACCTACTAATATAACAGCTACTAAAATAAGAATAGCTGGTATTAAACTTAAATTTGACACACCATTTGTTGATATATATGAAAACACAATAGATAGTATAAAAGTCATAATAAAAACTTCTATAAACCATTTAATATTTTCATCTTTCTTTTTTTCTTTTTCCTTTTTTCTTTTTGATTGTTCTATTTTTTCTTTTACTTCTTCTATTTCTTTTTCATTTTCTTTTTCTGTTTTTGCACTTTCTTGTCTTATAGCTTTCTTCATTTCTTGTCTTGTTTTTTCAGCTTCTTCCTCACACGGTTTTCCTTTTGCTTTTTTTGTCTTTTCTTTCAATTTTATCTCTTTCCTTTCTTTTTATGCACTAAGCTTTATATAAAATATATTTTAGGTCTGTCCCTTTCGTTCAATTTTTGAACGATTTGGCACGTCCCTAATGTTCAAAAGAGGAAATTTTGAGTTTTCCCAAGATTTCCTCTTAATATTTTTATTTGAGATGGCAAAAGTCTAAGTAAATTTTACAGTTTAGGTCTGGTCGAATTTCTCTATTTCCCACATAGCATTACTGCTATTGCCGTTTCCGTTTAAGGGAAATATCTATAGAAACTATAGCTACCAGATTGCCACTTAAATCTGTACCTTAATCCAAAGACTCCTATGCTTTTATGAAAGCAAACATTCTAGAAGTTTTCCTTAACACACTTGATAAGTTTATTAGTCTTTTTTGCAAATGAAATTTCATAAGTACAGTAAAACTAATTTGGCCAAAACTATGTTTTACTAATGATTTAATCCCAATACATTCACTCAAGACAGGCTACTCTGTGCTTTTTGTGTCTTGGCACGCATCACAGGTTACTCTTAAATTATGTATAAAAAGATACATTTATCATAAATTTAAGCCTCCGCGAAATCAGGGAATCTTATATATGCCATTATATAATACCCGAATTTCTTACTCCCTGAACACACACAAACTTGGCGTTTCGCGCACATTCAAAGAACTTCAACGATATGCCCTTTAGTGGATTTTTAGCCCCACCCTCATAAACTTGAGTGTGACTAGAATAATGCACCATCGATATATATTATACAGTATATATGTGAAATATGACAAATTTCATTTTTGACATATTTTAACAAGTACGGATTTTCTTTGTTTCTGATAATTCTATTTTTTATTATTTCATTTATTTTCTCTCTTTTTCTTCGGTTTTCTCTTTTTTTTAATATCCTATAAATTCTCTTAATTCTTTCTTTGTTTCTTCAAAATCTCTATCGTTTGCAATATTTCTTACTTGAATACTTGGATATTTTTCTTGTATTTCTTCTGCCATTTCTAAATATACTCTTTGTTGATTAATACTATTTTCTGCTTCAAATTTAGAATTTTTAAAAGCTGCTTTATCTTTTCTGTCTAATCTTGTATGATATTTTTCTACATCTTTTAGATATAAAGTTATATAATATATTTCAAAATCTAGTTTACTAAATTCTTCTAATAGTTTTTCATATACATCTGTAAATGTGTAATCCTTTTTGCCAAGTCTACAATAATTTTCTTCTGTAAAAAATGTTCTATCAAATACTAAATTAATACTTTTATTTTCCATCTTTTTTATGTATTCTAATAAATTAATATACATATCTTCTGCTTTTTTCTTACCTTCTGCAGAACTATCTGCCGTTCCACATAATCTATATAGATTTGTATAACTTAATGAATATCTTAAATAATCTGTTACAGTTGTTTTTCCTGCTCCTTGTGGACCTTCTACTACAATTAACTTTGAATTTGCCATGTTTATTACTCCTTTTTTCTTTTTGTTTATTTCTTATCTTCTTCTTTATTATTTTCTTTTTCCTTTTTTTGTTCTTCTTTTTTCTTTAACATATTATTAATAGAATTTAAAATATCTTCTGGGCTTTCATCGAAATCATCTTTTATAACATGTAACACTTTTATCTCCTCCTTTAGTTTTTTTCATTATACTACGTCATATTTCTATTTTCAATATTTTATTTTCATCTATTTATAGACTTTTTTATTTTTTTATAATAAACTAGGTTTGAATTTATGAAAAATATACATATTAAATAAATTTTATTTAAATAAAGAAAGGAATGATTTACATTATGGAAAATGTATTTAAAGATTATGCTGCCAATAACCATCATCCAGATTGGGAAAATATATCAAAAAGAGAAAAACCTTTACTAACCAATCCAGGCGATATTCGTTCTGTTTTTGACAGAGATTATACAAGAATTACACATTCAAATGCTTATAAAAGATTAAAACATAAGACACAAGTATTTTTCTCACCAGAAAGTGATCATATTTGTACAAGAAGTGAGCATGTTTCTCATGTAGAATCTATTAGCTATACAATTGCAAGTTATTTAGGATTAAATACAGAATTAACAAAAGCAATTTCTGTTGCACATGATATTGGGCATAGTCCTTTTGGTCATGCTGGTGAAAAAATTTTATCAACAATTTCTCAAAGAGATTTAGGCTATGGTTTTTGGCATGAAAAAAATGGTCTAGAATTTGTAGATAAAATAGAACTTTTAGAAAATAAAGAGCGATATAAAGATAATTTAGATCTAACATATGCTGTTAGGGATGGTATTATTTCTCACTGTGGTGAAATTGATGAAAATTGTTTAAAACCTAGAAAAGAATGTATTGATTTAACAACCTATGTCAGACCTAATCAATATGCACCATATACTTGGGAAGGTTGCGTCGTAAAAATTTCTGATAAAATTTCATATATTGGAAGAGATATTGAAGACGCTATCAGTTTAGGTATTATTGATGAACATTTAGATGAATTATATAAATTACTATATTATGATTTACCTGAAAAGAAGATTAATAACACAATCATTATTAATTACTTAGTATGTGATTTAGCAAAAAATTCAACTCCTGAAAAGGGATTATGTTTCTCAGAAGAAGCCTTTGATTTATTAAATAAAATTAAAGAATTTAATTATAGAAATATTTATTTCTCAGATAGATTAAAACCTTCTATTAAATATTTTGAATTGGTTTTAAATGAAATTTATGACACTTTAAAAGCTTGCTATGATGGAGAAAATACAATTACTTCTTTAAAAAACAGATTATCTAAAATTTCTATAAAACTTTATGATAGTTTCCTTGGATTTTTAACAAATTATTATGACTTAGGAAATCGTGAGGAACTAAAACTAATAAATGATGTTATCTTTGATTTCAATAATGAACAAGATTATTATAAATGTATTATTTACTATATTTCTGGTATGACAGACAAATTTGCAATTGAAATTTATAATGATATTATTGGATTTTAAAAGGGTTTCTTAAAAAGAAACCCTTTTATTTACATCTTTTTCTTGTATATCTTTTTTACGATATGACACAATTTTATATGCATTCTTATTATCAAAAACAATTTTGATTACTTTTGTAAAATTATCATTTACTGGTTTACCATATTCATCAATAATCAAACTTGCTTTATATTTCTTTAAAGTATCAAATGTATTCATTAATCCCATTCCTGTACCGCCATCTTTTGTATGTGTTGTACTTGGTTTTATTCCAAGATTGATTAATGTATCTATTTCAAATTCTATACCAGAATCATAGACATATAAACTATAGGCACCATCAATTAATCCTAATCTTACTAAGATGCTTTTATTGCTATTTTCAGAATGGTTAATGGCTATGATTGCATTTTTTATCATATCTGCAATTAAAATTTCTAAGTCCTCTTTTTCAATATGTTTATTTACCATATGATGAATATTTCCATTTATTTGTAACTCAAAATCTATTTTATTCTTCTCACATTCTGATTGCATATATTTTAACATATTATCAATTTCATCAATATTTGTTTTCGTTAGTTCTATACTGACAGTTTCATTTTGCATTTCTTTTGATAGATTTTCTATTTTATCTTTTACATGACTTCCATCCATTATCTGATTGTTTAATATCATTTGTTCTAATTCATATTCTAATGATTTTTGCTTGTGTGCTATTGAATGATTCTTTTTGTTAAGTTTCAAATTTTCTTTTTCTAATTCTTCTATTTCTTTATCCTTATTTTTCAGTTCTTCTTTGATTTCTTCTACTTCTCTTTCTTGTAGCTTTTGTTTATAGTATAACTGTAAGGATTTTTGGATACTAATAAACATAATGATTGAAAATATAATAAGACTAAACCCTATTTCCCTTGCTGCAATTTTATCATAATTAGATAATACTACAATCATATATAAAATAATTGCACTAATATTTAATATTAATATATCCATATTATCATTTTTCAATTTTTCTTTGAAAAATATTAATCCTTTGTTGAATCTTTTAACATGTAAAAATCCCCACATACAACTACTATATATAAATAATATAATTAGTAGGCTCCAATAATTATTCTCCACATTTAAGAGTACATTTGGTATAAAACTTAAAATGACAGATGCAAAAAATATTGCATAATTTATGCTTAATGAAACTGTTGTAGTTATTATAGATTGTCCTATACTACTTTTAGTTATTTTCCAACATACTAGACTTAACATTAAAATTAAACAAATAATGTAATATGTAAATCCATGTAGATTCTTCAAGAACTCGCAAACAACTGACATTATAATAAAGATGAGATAATATATTAGTATAGACTTTTTATAAAAAATCTTCTCATCAATAATTTTTAAATTAGTATAATAAGTATATAAAATAATAATAAATATTTTTATTACATCAGCTATATATTCTACTTCCTCAAAATTAATATTGAAATTCATTCTACAACCTTTCTTATATTTTTCATACATTATATAGTATATAAATTTTACATTCAATATATTGCATACAAAAAAACAAGAAGATTTCCTTCTTGTTTTTTATGAACATCTCTATTATAGCCATTTACTAACCCATCTCCAAAGAGCATCATACCAATCTAACATACCTCTCACCACCTTTTTTCTTTCGTATTTGTAGAAAGCTATATTACCTCCTACAAATAAAAAATTACCATCTCCTTACGAAAAAAAGACGGTGGCTTACGGTAAAAAAAAATGGTAAAAATTTGTCGAAAATAGAAAAAAACATATCATAAATATCAATCGTATTGTTTGACATCTATAATATGTTCATCTATATTATTTTTAGCACTATAAAAAAATGCTTCATATATTATAATAAATTAATTTCTTCTTCTGTTAAATTTGTTATTTTTTTGATTAACTCTATGTCTAATCCTTCTTCTTTCATTTTTTTAGCAATTTTTTCTTTTTCTCTTTTTTCTCCACGTTCTTCTCCACGTTTTTCTCCTTCCTCTAATCCTTTTCTCCTTGCCTCATACATTTCTGTGTTATAAGTTAATCTACTTCTTTCTCTAATTTCGTATATTTCTCTTTCATAATCATCTGCACTCATCTCAGTTAATTGTTTTACTGCTTCTTTGATTTCTTCATTTTCTTTTTCACATTTTTCCATCATTTTTTGATCTCCCCCAATCACATACAGCCATTTTTCTAATAAATCTCCCACTTTTGGTTTCTTTTTCTTAAACTTCGGTAATTCTATTATATAATATTTACACATTTTTGTTAAGTATTTCTCTTCTTCTTGATATCCCATATCCACATATCTTATATCTTCTGTCTCTTCATATTTTAGCATTGCTAAACTTAAATATGCATTTCTTTTTACTACATAATCATTAATAATGCATATCACAATTGTATCTTTTGCTGTTTGATATTTCTCTGATACTTTTATTTCCCCTGCTATTAGTTTTGCATTATATACAACTAATCTTCTATCAATTGCTGTGGTATTTCCTACTTGCATCTCAATATCGATAATTGTATCTTCATTAATTTCTGCTTTTATATCTAATATGCTTAATTTCTCATCTATTGCTTCTTTTGGGATTTCTGGATTTTTGACTTCTATTTTTCTTATACTGATTTTTAATATTGCCTCTAAAAGACTTTTTAGAATTTTCTCATTCCCACCTTTTCCAAAAATTCTTTTAAAGACATAATCGTTTGATAATGGTAGCATTTCTACTTCTTTTTGTTTCTTTAAATTGCTCATTTATCTTCTCCTTTCATTTTATCAAATTTCTTTATTTGATTCAATAAATAAATTTGACTTTCTATTCATAAATACTTTCGAAATACTTTTATCTTAATATCACTTATTTTGCTTTACATTTCGAATATACAAATTGGCAATATATGGATTTTTCAGATATAAAAATATAGAAACAAAATATTCATACAAATTTATAAATTGATATAAATTATACATACAAAATATAAATAAAAGTAAAAAACTTATTTTTTTAAAAAATTGTCTGACTCTTTATTTTAATCATTAATCTCAAAACAATAATATTGATTACCAAAAAATTTGATTTAAAATTTTAAATATAAATAAAATGTTATGGGAGTTACATTTATCAACAAAAAATTAACATATTATGACAAAAAACATCTCTAATTGTATTTTCCATTATTTTACAATACAATTAGAGATTTTTCAATATATTATTTTATTTTTATTATATTTCTCTTTCAACTTTTTCTACATAATAATATATAAATTCCATTGGTGTTGGTATACCCGTTTCGAGCCTTACTCTTGCTCTATAATATTCCAATAAATCATCTACTGGTGTATTATTCCAAGCATGGATAATGGCATTTTGAATGCCATTTGTAATTGTATTCCCAGATTTTTTGTATATATTAGTTAAATATCTAATAACATTTGTATTATCTCCTTTATTCTCAATTAAATATAAGATTGCATCATGTATATATTTTCTTCCTACCATTTTAGCAGGTATTCCTATTAAGTCCAACTCTCTAACAATGCAGTCTGATATCTTTTTCTTATTATCTTCCAATTCTTCTTTTAAAGTTTCTATTGTCTTTTCTGGTGTTACTTCTCTTAAACTTATCAATTTATTCAAAACATAATCTGCTGAATATCTTGGATGATTCTTGTATAATATGATATCTGCACCATTTTTATGAACTATATCATATATTCTTTGTGAATGGATATGTGTTGTTACAACAATAATTGGTTCATATCCTAAATTCAGCTTTTTAAGTTCTGATAAAAATCCCAAAGAATCTGCATTTCCTGTCATACTATTATTTAATTCTAAATCTAATATAATACCTTCTGGCTCTTTTAATTTTGCATATTTTAGCCCTTCTACATCTGAGTCTGTGATTCCAATAATTTCTACATCATCTCTATTCTTCACACTATTAATAAAATTGTTACAATCATTCCTATCATCTTCTATTATTAGTATCTTCATAGATTTTGTTGTCATATGTATACACCCTTTCTTCTTTTTTTCATAATGTTACCATATTTCTCTATAAAATACCATAATTCTACAAATATTTTACCATGTACTCAAATATATTATATTGTAAAATTTATATGATTTAATACTTAAATTTTTTGTAATAGGAGGAAATTCACATGAATAAATCTGATCTAGAATTAGAAAAACAAGAACAAATTTCAAGAGGTAAAAGAATTAAATATATTAGAGAAAATGAATTACATATGAATAAGACACAACTAGCAAAAGAAATTGGTATATCTAGTCAGTTTCTTGGATTAGTCGAAGAAGGTAGAGGGAATTTAGTATATAGAAGTATTCGAAAACTTAGAGATTTGAGTGGTCATTCTGCTGATTATATTTTATATGGTCTTGATGATACAATTATCAATAAAACAAAAGAACTTCTAAGTACATATAGTGATAAAGAAATTGAAACAGCTATGAATATTATTAAAGATATTTCTATTTTCATAAAAAATTAGTCGATTTCTTAAACTTTTTTGTACTTTTTGTATTATTTTGAATATATTGTATTGATTTTAATGTATTACTTTCATAAAATATTCCGTATAAGATACTATAAAAGGTGGAATGGTTTATGATAAGTAATTATATAATTTATTTTTATACTTTACCAAAAGAAGAACAATCTAAAGAATTGCTAATAATTTTACTTTTCTTTTTGATTTTGTTTCTTATCTCTATCTTTTTAGATTTTATACTATCAAAATTCAAAAAAGATAAAAATTCATAATTATTAAGCTAAATATGGAATAAAAATATTTAGCTTTCATTTTTATTCAAAGCTTTTTTGATTGTTATTTTCTTCTATTTTTGATATACTGTATGTATTATGGAAAGTTTATATAGATACACAAAATTAAATGAATATTATATAAAACGATTTGGAGAAAGAGTTTTAAAAATTTGTATTAATGGGCATTTTACTTGTCCTAATCGTGATGGCACTTTGAGTAATTCTGGTTGCATTTTTTGTAGTGAATGTGGATCTGGAGAGCATTTAGACCCTTATAAAGATATTTCAGAGCAAGTAACAGATTATTTTAAATCTCCTCGTTCTAATAGAGCAAATAAATTTATTGTTTATTTTCAAAATTTTTCAAATACTTATGATTCTCTTGATAAGTTAAAGAAAAAATATGATAGTGCTTTAATCAATTCTAAAATTATTGGATTATCAGTTGCTACACGACCTGATTGTATTTCTGAAGATATTGTAAAACTTTTACATTCTTATACAAAGAAATATTATGTTTCTGTAGAATTAGGACTGCAAACCTCTAATGAAAAAATTGGAAAATTTATTAATAGACAGTATACAAACGAGCAATTTACAAAAGCTGTTGAATTACTTAATAAATATGATATTGATGTGATTACTCATATAATGGTAGGATTACCTGGTGAAAGTTTTAAGGATATACAAAATACGGTAGATTTTATAAACCAACACCATATCCAAGGATTAAAAATCCATAATACTTATATCGTAGAAAATACTGTTTTAGCTAATATGTATAACAAGAATGAATATGAACCTATTTCCTTAGAACATTACTTAAATTGTTTGGTATATATTCTTTCACATATTTCTTCTGATATTGTCATTCATAGAGTATCTGGTGATGCACCTAAGGATATATTAATTGCTCCTAAATGAGATTTACACAAAAAGTGGATACTAAATGGTTTGGATAAAAAATTAAAAGAAGAAAATTTGTATCAAGGGATATTTTATAAAACGAATTAAAAGATTTTGAGGACGAAAAAAGGGAAAAATGAGCCCGTCCCCAAAATCCCTTTTTATATCATAACTCTCTTTACATTTTTCTTTAACCATTTATCAATCTCAAAATAATTTGGTATATATTGTTGAACTAAATTATAGAAATTACTACTATGATTAGCAAATACCATATGTGACAATTCATGAACAATAATTGCATCAATTTTATCTTCTGGTAACATGATAAGCCTATTACTAAAATGTAATGCTCTTTTACTTGGTATACAACTACCATATTTACTTCTTGCATCTCTTACTTTGTATTCATAGTATAATACTTGCATTTTTTGACTCCAATATGGTAATCGCTTTTCTAAATATTCCTTTGTTTTTACACAAAGAAATCTTTTTACATATTTATCAATTATTGCTTTATTATCTTCATCTTTCAACATTTCTGGTATTTCAATAATAAATCGTTTATTTTCTTCATCTAAAATAATTTTTATTCTTTTTTTAGAAACATATTCTATTTGTATACAGAAATCTTCACCTTTATAGCTTATCTTCTCTCCTGTATACCAATGTTTCATTTTATCATTTTCTTTAGACATGATTTTTAGATATTGTTCATATATTTGTTCTTCTTTTTGCTGAATAAATTCCAACATTTTTTTGTTAGATAAATATTTGGATTTACTAATATTTAAAACATTTCCTCTAAAATACATCGTTATACAATTCGTATGTCTATAATTTCTAATCATAACTGGAATTTCTTTTTCCTTAATTTTTATATATGTATTGGCCATTATTTACCTCTTATTTTACAATGTTTTCCTTTTCTAAATACTCCAAAAATCCCGTACATCCTTCTACAATATCTTCATAGGTAACTGTAAAGTTTCCTGTGTACCATGGATCTGCAATATCTCTTGGATTTTTTGAGAAATCTAAAAGTTTATATATTTTATTATCTTTATCATTTCCTACAATTCTTTGGATATTTCGAAGATTACTTTCTTCCATCCCAATGATATAATCATATTTTTCATAATCTTGTTTTTCAATTCTTCTTGCTTTATGTTTTGCATATGGGATTCTTTTTTCTTCTAATTTATCTTTTGTTCCATAATGTATATCATTCCCTATTTCTTCATAACTTGTAGCTGCTGAAGCAATAGAAAATTGCTTTTCTAAACCTTTCTTTTTTACCATATCTTTAAATACATATTCTGCCATAGGAGATCTACAAATATTTCCTAAACATACAAATAATACTTTAATCATATTTTATACCTTTCCTAATTTTTTTGCTAAATCCATTTCTGCTTCTATGAATTTTTCTTTATTTTCTAATAATTCTTGCATTTTATCTAAATAGTTTTTATATTTTTCATCTGGATAATACATTTTTGCATATCCACCTTTTCCATATTTGCTTGATAATTTTTTATATGAATATTCTATTACTTGTTCTACTGTTGGATTTTCTGCTTTATGTTTGTCTGCTTGATATAATATTGATCTTGTAAGCATATTTTTTACTGATGTTTCCCTATCTGCTGAAGAAACAATTTTTCCATAAATACTTCTTGCTTCATATTCTAAGCTTGCTCTGTGGTCAACAATTGCCTCTGCAATGATTTTTCTCTCTTCTTCATCAAAGAATTTTTCCATTTCTTTATCTTGTTTAAATTTTTCACTTGATACTTCTTCATGTTGGTCTGGATTTTCTCTATATCCAATATCATGAAAAGCTGCAATCGTATATACCATATCTTTATTAATATCTAAATGAAATTCATTTACAATTTCAAAACTTCTATTAATAACTGTTTCTATATGTTCTTTTCCATGACCTCCAACATTATTTGTATCATATTGTGGTAATACATTTTTTCAATATATTCTTCTAAATTTTTATTAATTTCTTTCATTTTTCTTTCTCCTTTTTATCTTATTTTAAATGTTTTATTAACACTTCATACACAGGTTTTCTTTCTGCCACTAAGTTATTAGAAAGCATATGTTGTACCTCTTCTAAATTACACAATTTTACTTGTTCTACTTCACTTTCTTGAATCTTTATTTTTGATACATCTATGACTTCTATTTTTACCAAGTAGAAATCAAAAATATGATTTGCATAGAAATGTTCTTTTACTTTTCTTCCTGTTTGATAAGTTAGCATGTATTGTAAATCTTTTTCTTTTAAATCGATTCCAATTTCTTCCTTTACTTCTCTAATAGCTGCTTCTATAGAAGTTTGTCCTGCTGATATATGTCCTGCAACAGACACATCCCATTTTCCCGGATTAGTTTCTTTATCTTTCGCTCTTTGTTGCATCAATATATGTCCTTTTTTATCAATGATTGCAATGACAACAATTCTATGCCATAAGCCTTTTTCATGTACTTCTTTCCTTGTTACAACTTTTCCTGTTTTTGTTCCATCTTCATTTAAAACATCTATTAACTCTTCCATAATTTAATCTTTTTGTTCCTTTCCTAATATTCAGCATATCTACTTCTATATTTCATACTCTTTTAATCCATCTATATATTTTTGTATAGACTGATTATTAATATCTTCTGGTTTCAATTTGCAATATCTCATGACTTGTTCTTCAATTTCCAATGCCAATTTTATCAATTGATTTGCTTTTTCTTCATTAGACCACACAGATAATGGTTTATCTTTATATCGTATCTTTGCATCTTCTAATCGCTCTTTTAAACTAACTACACCATCTGGTGCAACTCTTTGGTCACAATAGGCACATATCTTAATTTCATAATTATCAGATTTTGCCGTTTGCTCATTTTTTCTAGAACGTTTTCCATCCAAAATTTCTAATTCTTTATTGTTTAAACCCAGATTCTTTCCAATTAACATATTAATTTCATGGTCATTTGTTCCATATTCTTCAAAATATTTTCTTCTTAGCTTTATGAAATCTTTATCTTGGATTTCCTCTTCTGGTATTTTTACCATATTTCCCATATCATGTAATAAAGAAACTCTTGTGATTGCTTTTCTATCTATTGGCTTTCCAGTCCAGTTATCTAGAATCAAATTTGTACATGCTGCTACTCTTAACATGTGCATTTGTAAATTTTCCGGTAAATAATATTGGTTATATATTTTTAGTATGTTCATACTGCCTCCTATTTTACTAAATCCAAATTACCATTTATGATAATTGGTGAAAATCCTGCTATTTCATCATATAATATACCTTCTGGAATTGGGTTATACATATAAATTTTTTTGCCTTTCATAAAAGCTTCATATAGCTCTAAAAAAGTTGCTCCACCAATATAGTTTTGTTGTCCATTTTTATCGAAGTTTAAAGTTAATACAGCATCCATATTTGAAATGGTTGCTTCACTTCGTTGAAACATTCTTTTCTTAAATTCAGAATGTGCCTTATCTCCTAACTCCCATGCTTCTTTTTCAGCTCCTGGATTATCATATGAGTTTGGTAATTCTATACTATGTCCCATTTCTTCTAATTTTTGTTTAATTGGTTCGATTCGATTATAGAATGTCTTGCTACAAATCACTAATATTTTCATAACTATTACTCCCTTAGTTTTATTTATTCTTCTATTAGCTCAAATCTATAAGTTTGTTCTATATCTGGATATTTTTCATGATCTACTTCTGATAAAAACATATCTAATGGTCTCGCCCATATTTCATTATCTTCTTCATGAGTGTAAATTACTAAATCTTCTTTCGTTTCTGAATGTTTTGCTATACAAATAATTTTATGAGTAGTTCCTTTAAAATGTCTATAAACTTGTCCTGGTTTTACCTCTCTTTCCATAAAAATTCCTCCTTTCTTTATTTCATTTTTTCTATTTTTGTATTTATTCCCATATTCCTTGGTTAATAAACTTAATTAAAGCCATAATACAAGCATTTTCTGTTAAATCAATTCTAGATATTTCATCATGTGTTAATATACTAATTCCACCTTTTCCCGTATTTAATCCATGGCTTTTAAAGATTCTATCCATTACTTTTCCAAGTTCAGTACTAGTTATTTCATCTATATATTTTGCATCAATTGGAAATCCTTGACTGGTTCCTACACTCTGTTTTCCTTCTTTATTTTCAATCACAACTGCATTAATATCTATCCACTCATCCAATAAATCTGTAATCCCTGCTTCACTTGCTACATAATAATCTACATCTATGTTATTTTTCTTAGCATATTCTTTTAAGTTTTTTACTCTATTTCTCGCACCGATAACAATCTCTTTATTAATCGGCTGTGCTCCTACCTCTGAATCAACTGGTATTCCTTCTATCTCAACATTATCAAAGTATCTTTCAAATGCTCTTTTTACGCCTTCTATTTTCCCTTGATTTTTGGTTCCCATTAATATTTTCATTTTATCCCTCTTTTCTCTTCTTTCTGTGCCTATTTTATCACGGATAAAATGGAATGTAAATATTTAGAAACTTATTGAATTTTATAAGTATGTGTCAAGTAAATGTAGGCAATTTTTTTATCTTTTTTTCTAATCCTTTAAATGCTATTGCTTTCAACACTTTA
>CALXZX010000019.1 GCA_944393375.1 uncultured Clostridia bacterium
TTAAATTGTTTCTTAAAAATAGCCCGTTAAGATTTCCTCCAGATTGAATTGTTAGTCTTTCAGCATTATATTTACTATACAAATCTTCTAATAATTTTTTTAAGTCTAATTTTTCATAATATAGAATATCTAAATTGTCATATTTACTCTTTAAAGAATATGCAATATGATTTTTATTTGTAGTAACTAATATTAAACTTTCTACCCAGTTGCATATATAATCTATTCCATTTTTATTTAAATGTGGCTTATTGTCAATAATAACGAATTTTACTTCGACTTTATTATGATATTCTTTTCTATCGTTAACACCAATTTTTGCCATTACTCTACCAGTATTTAATGAAAAGCTATCAGTAGTAGATTCTATTTCATAATACTGGTGTAATCCCTCTTTAACACCATCAATTTTACACCAATCTTTGTCGGCATCTAGTTCATCAGTATTACCACTACTAATTTTGCCATCAAGAGATTCTAACATAAATAAAGTTGTTATTGGTCTTTTTTTCACTTTGAATCATCTCCTCTATAAGTTACTATTTTTAATCAAATTAAATTTAATATAGAATCATTTCACAAATATTATATCAGTATCATTTCCCAAAATCAAGTTTTTTTTGTTTTTGGGAAATGATTATATATATTATTTTGAAAACTAAGATTTTTATACATAAAAAAACGAACCATTATCAAAGTTTTGTGCAAATAGAGATAGGAGCATAATATAAAACAGCCATAGACCTCTAATCCTACTAATTCAAGGCTTTTAGCTGTTCTACACATACTAATATTCATTTATATATCTTTATTTTCTTATTATATCTATATTATATTCATTATTATTATAATCCTTTGTATTATAGTTATATCAATATTCTTATGACTTATTAAAATCAATTTTAAGACATTTTTTTGTTTTACTTATATAATTTCATTACTACAATTATTTTACTTATTATATTTTTAAATTTATATCTATAATTTTTCTTATTGTATATTTTTTATTTTTATATATTAAATTGTATGAAAATTTTTCAAAAATCTTCAAAGTGCCTATTTCTCTATATTTGTCTTATTTTACGGACAACAAACTATATGCCTAAAAAATAAAAACGGCTTAAAATCGATTCTCGTACGTCGCTTTTTTGGTACTTTTTTATATATTTATATATGATAGTAGTTTCTTCAAAAAAATCTACTTTTTAATGGTAATTTTCTAAAATCAATATTTAACCTTAAATTCTAAACAAGTAATTTATCAACCTAAAAATAAAAATGGCTTAAAATCGATTTTGAATTTAATTAAACAACAATTTAATTACAATATTATATAAATTCTATAAAAATTCCTAAATAACAAATGTTCGTTTTTTGATATTACAATGTTTGCATTACAGAATTATAATTTTTAAAATTCAAAATATTTATAAATTATAATTTAAAATTTTTTATAATTTATAAATATATTTTTAAATCTTAAAATTTATTTTTTATATTAAAAAAGTTTTTTATTTATAAATTTATTTTTTCTTAAATTAAAGATTGCACAAAATTTTATTTAATATATTTTCATAATTTTTATATATTAAAAAATGTGCTATCCCCCCTACTCTACCGTTTTTATAAAATAGAAAAGATTAGTTTGAAATAGAAGTAATCTATAAATTGCAATTTATCTTTCTGGTTCAAACGAACAATGCACATGTAATACTTTCCATTTATCTTCTATCTTTTCTATATACATTGTAGTCCTTACATAAGGTCTTGGACAACTCTTGTATTTTGCAATAAAACATAAACATGCTACATCGTCTTTTGAAAACACATTAAAATCTTCTATAATTAATTCTTCAACTTGTCCTGATTCAGTTTCTTTACCATTTAATAAAAAATCGGAAACCAGTGTTAAATGTTTTTGCAAAGTATAAGTATCGTTATTTTTATGATTATCATAGTATATAAGTCTATTGTTATCCGTATCATAATATTCCCTCAATTTTTCCAAATCTTTACCAACCCAAGTTTGATTATACCCATTTAAATAATTCAAAAAATACTCTTTTATATTATCCATTTTTTTCTCCAATCATCTCGAAAACTTACTATTTTACTTTATTATATTCTAAACATTTTTCTTCTAATCTATTTCTATAATATTTTTCCAATTTGCTTTAAACTTTCAATTTGCTTTTTCATAATATTACTATTATTAAGTTGTTCAATAATTTTTGGCCAATCCTTAATGATATTTATTGTGTTTCTATGTTCAGCAGTAGAATAAATAGCATCTTTTAAGGTATTAAAATTGATATTTTTAGTTTGAGAATTTAGTAACATGTATACATCGTAATAATCTCTAATTCTTGTTCCTAAAATTCCTCGTTTTATAATTGATTCAAATTTTTCAGCAATAACCGTTTCGAGATTATATGACCAAATTTGAATCTTTCTATCTTCAAGCATTAAATCAAAACTGTACTTAATTTCTTTATATGTAATTTTATCTCCAGTAGTAATATCAATTTTCATAATAACAGGCATTGATTCCATATAGTTTGCTTTAAAAGTTATTCTATATCCACCATAGTCATTATCTTCTCTAATTAACTCTATTTTCTGTACTTGAAATGTAATTCCATCATCAATTTTTATATTACAAATTTCATTAATTATATTTGTAATATTTTCTTCTGTTAACTTAAAACCTTTAATTGTTGTATCCATGTCCATAGTTGTTCTACTATCGATTCCAAGCATAGCAGAGATTAGCATTCCACCTTTTAGAATAAAATTATCCTTATATTTCGAAATAGAAATCCTTTCAAGCAATCTTTCTAGCATATATGTCTGTAATACTGATTATGCTGAAACTTTATTTTCTTTTGCAATATTATTGATAATTGCTTTTAGACTCATTGCATTTCTTTTCATCCAAGCACCTCCATATATTGAGCCAATATTTTTTCTATTTTAAATTTTGTTGCATATTCTGATAATAAAATAAGGTTTTTATCTTTTCTTTTCATATATTCATTTATTGCTGTATTAAAGATTTGTAAATCGATTTTATTCCTATCTCTAATAATATCACAAATAGTTCTTTCAACATTATAAATTCTTATTACAAAACCATCATCCAATTTTAATTCTGTTAAACCAACATCATGCAATTCTTTTTTTATATAATGAACATTTAATAAATCGTTTTTTACTCTGTTATTACTAGGAAAAGTCATATCTAATTGTAAAGGTGTACGATCAGTCATTCCATAAAAATATAAAGCTGTATTATGAGAATATATTCCATTTTTATATTTTTCTCCCATTAACCAAAATTCATTTATATCTTTGTCTGGCTTTGCATATATTCCATGTGCTATTCTTTTTAATAATTTTTTTTCAACTAATAAATTTAAATCATGTCTGTCCATTTTATAATTGGCTAGTTTATATGCATATATAATTCCATTATTCGTATCTATAATTTTTTCATAATTATCCATATCACACCTCCGACATTTCATATACATATTATAAGTCAAATGTATATGAAATGTCAAGAAAGCTATTCGATAAATATGTATAAAAAATCAAAAAAATTATACATATTTCAAAAACATGTATAATTTTTAACTTGTAAGCAGAATTATTCTGCTTTTTTAAATATTTATATATGCAACAATTTAAAAATAAATTTTTTAAACCTTACAAAGAAGTTTTCTTTATATTCCACTAATTGAGTAGTAGTATTTAAATTTTCAGTATCTTTATTTACTTGTTGTTTATTTTTAAAAATATTATCAGGATGATATTGTTTTCTTTTTTCTAATTCTTCTTTCTTTTGATTTAAATCTAATATTTCATTTATCTTAACCTTTTGTTCTTCTGTCGCATAATAATCTCTATATAAACTAACAATAATAGCATTGGCTTCTTTGGAAATGTTTTGATTGGCTAAATCTATTTCTGGATTGATAGTAAATTGATAATCCTTATCCATGTTACTTTTGTAAAAATTAATTTTTTCTACTGGAATTTTTTTATATTCTTCTTCTGGAAAATATTTTAATATTTCCAGCACTTCTGTATATGCTTTTGCATAAATATTATTGATCATTTATGGATACTCCTTCTTTCGTTTTTTCTGGATTTAATGCCAATTTTTCTACTCTTTCTGTTTCCTTAACCATACTTGTCGTACTTCCCCTTAAAGCATTTTTAGCTGCTTTTTCTGGAGTTATTCTTTTTTCATCATATGTAACATCAGGATTAGCAATTGTCTCACTTTTATCCTGATTTCTATCAGTTAATAATTCACAAACACTTTCTGCTGCTTGCAATTGTTCACTTACAGTGTCACCTTGCATAAATTTTTGAATTGCTTCTTCTTGTTCATGAGATTCACATTTTGTATGTGTTTTATAAAAATTATCTATCAAATGAATTGTTTCAACAAATTTTTGATGAATTTCTGGTGTAATCTTTTTTCTATCTTGCTTATATTCTTCTAGTCTTTGCTCCATTTGTTTATTTGCCAATTCGTTATATTCATCTATAGCTTCTAACAATTTCGCCGTTCCTATATTTTTTACAATTTCTTGAGAATTCTTTGATGTAATTACTAACTGTGATGGAAAAAGGGCCTCGTATTCTGGAAACTTCTGTCTTAGAAAGTCAACAAATTCACTATGGGCTTGTTCAAAATCCTGATTTTTCTCATCATAATAATTAGAAAAATGACCACCACCATCTAGCTTTAATTCTCCACCATGACTTTTATCAAAAAACAGATTATTTTTTTCAGCTAACTTCCTAATACTACTGTCTAGAATGGTACGAATTTCATCATCATAATTAGCATATTTTGTACCAACTTGAGAAGGCAATACACCATTTTCCGTTAAAATCATATCTATTGCTACATCTATGTCACCTTTTACTCGGATCAATTTTCTTTGAGACAACTGACTAGCAATTTTTTCATCACTCATAATTCTATCATAGTCCTCATCTTTAATCAGATCAATAACATCTGCTGAAATTGGTAAACTCTCATGAGAAACATCAAGATAAGCATCATGATATGAAATAGAATATCCATATCCTGATGTCAAAAATGCGTGTATATCATCTATAATCACATGCTCTCGATTAGTATCTACCCAATTATAATTTCCTGTAACTTCAAGTGGTGTGTTAACAGTAAAATGCTTAGTAGAACGAAATCTTGATGGTAATAAAACATTTCCTAATGTTTTGTCTATTTTAGATAAACTTTGCGTTACTTGATCACTTGGAATAGGAATATTCATTCCCATCGTTTCATTGTATGGATTAATACCATTTTGTTCTAATGCATATGCTTTTCTTATTTCACAAGATAAACTTGTTGCTACTTTTTCTAAATTCGTATTTTTAGATAATACTCTCCATTCCCAACCATCAGGAAGAAAGTCATCTTCTCTTATAATCATAAATTTGTCAACTTTTCCGTTTTCTTTTGCTCTTTTTATCAAAATTTCTAAGTTATGTTTAAACTTTTCTATATTTTCTCTTGAATTTGTATCTAAAACTTCTTCTGTAAAAGGAACAAGTTCATTATCTGGTAGTTCAATAGGTTGATATGCTTCAGACATATGTTGTGAATCTTTAATTTCTTTTACATCAGAATGATCTAGTGAAGTATCTTCTTTCCCAGATTTTCTATTATATATTCCTTTTAAATTATCCTGTAATTTACCAAAAAAACCCATTTTAATATCTCCATATTTTTTCTGTTGTTTGTAATATATATTTATTTTATCATACTTATTTTACCATTATTACTATAATGATTTCAACTACCAATAAAAAGTATTTATAAAATGCGAAAGGAAGGTTGTTACACCTCCCTCGCATTTTAGTTTTTGAAGATTTTTGAAAATTCTCAAAGATTACGATAAACCTTTATAAATTCTATTCACTGCTTTAGCGACTGACTGATCTTCATCGTCGGTTTGTACTGTGTTTACCAGTAACTTTTCAATTTGGGATATTATAATAAGCTTTTTTATGTTACTTTCAAGCACAGTATGCTTTGAAAACAGAGGATACAACTCTGATTCTGTAAAGATGAAGTAGTACTTTACTAACGCAATCGTGCTTACTTTCCTAGATGCAAGTATTTCCATTATTTCATCTTTTACCAATTTCCTTAAATCCTTCAAAAACTTTTCTTTACTCTTTGCTTTGTCATAAGCCTGCTGCAGCCCCTCAGAAAATCCGCAAAGTGTGTGAACTTGCATGTCACACATTAAGCCGAGTTCTTCAACTAGATCTGCATTCCGGCTAATATCCTTTGCGAAGTTTTTCATTTCTTCTTTAGTATTTGCTCTTTTCATAATAGAGCCTCCTTTTACTTTGATACTGTATTTACAGTTCACCCTTTATTATACCACAAATTAACATAAATTTCAAAAAGAGAGAAACTGTATATTTCTCTCTTTCAATATTATTCAATTTCCTCACTATTTTCTACTACAGAAGTATTAGATGTAGGTGTACTTGTACTTGTATTGGTACTTGGTGTTGTATTTGAAGTATTGGTTGAAGTATTCGTACCTCCTGTACTATTTGTTGTATTACTTGTAGTAGAATTTGTTGTACTTGTATTTGATGAAGTTGTATTATTTCTATTTGTATTTGTCGTGTTTGTTCTATTATCTGTTGTTGTATTTGTTATGGTGTTTGTCGATGTATTTGTTTCTGGAACTTCATTTTCCAAACTTGGATCTAATGTTAAATCTTCATTAAATACATTTTGATTTGTTTGTTCGCTTTGTCCATTTTGATTATTATTTGTTGTAATTCTGTTTCCAGAATGTTCTGTACAATTATCTGGTTTTGTTCCCCATAAGAAGTATTCTTCATATGTATTTGTACAACCACTATTTGCAATACATCCAGAATCTGCACATATCGTTTCTGTTTGTATCCAACTAGGTTTTTCAAATGTTGCATTAGCTAATCCAGAATGAATGTTTCTCATAACATTTGCCCAGATAATTCCTGCTGGATTTTGTCTATTAAAGTAGATTGTTTCATTTTGGTCATATCCAAACCATGTTGCTGCTGTATAGTATGGAGTAAATCCACATAACCATCTATCATAGTTTTCATCTGTTGTTCCTGTTTTGGCTGCTACATCTATTCCTGATATAGAACAATAGGTAGCTGTTCCGTTTGCTCCTTTTACAGGTTGGGTTAATATTTCTTTTAAGATATAGGCTACTTGTTCTGAAAATACTCTATGTGATTCAGGTTTTGCCTCTACAATTGTTTTTCCTGATTGATTTGTTATTTCTGTATAGAAAGTAGGTTCTATATATACACCATCATTAGCAATTGTTGCATAAGCTGCAGCCATTTCTAAAGGTGTGATTCCCTTATCTAATCCTCCTAAAGCCAATGATAAACTTTCATCTTTTTCTGTTAAAGTTGTAATTCCCATATCTTTTAAGTAAGATATAGAAGTTTTTACACCTATTTGTTCCATCATTTCTACAAATGGAATATTTTGAGAAGATTCTACTGCTTTTCTAACCGTTATTTCTCCTAAATATCCATCATAGTTGACAGGACTATAATTTCCCTCAAAAGTGGTTTCTACATCTGCATATATTGTTGCTGCTGTAAATTTTTTCTTGTCAATTCCAGGTGCTAATACAGCTAGGGGTTTAATGGAAGAACCTGTTTGTCTCGTACTTTGTGTTGCTCTATTTAGTCCTCTGGCTGTATCTTTTTCTCCTAAACCACCAACACAAGAAAGTACTTGGCCTGTTTTATGGTCTATAATGACCATTGCTGCTTGTGCTGGGTCTCCACCTTCTCTTGAAGCAATATGATATTGACGTTTATTAAATTCTGTTTCTGTCTCATCCTGAATACTTGAGTTTTGAGTACTATTAATGGTTAGTCCTCCTAAATATAAATAGTTTGTAGCAAAATCTTCTGTTATATTTTTCTTATCTGCTATATCTTGGATGATTTCATTAATTAAAGCATCTGTATGATAAGAATAAATTCCATCACTTGCTTCTACTGTTCCTTGTCTAAATCGTAATCCATTATTTACTTCTGACACAGCTGTATTATATTCATCTTCTGTAATATATTCTAATTCTAGCATTTTATCTAATACTGTTATCGTTCTGTTTTTAATCTTCTCTGTATTGTCTGTTTCATCATCAAATGGATTATATGAATTTGGTGAATTATTAATTCCTGCTAAAAAAGCACATTCTGCAAGTGTCAGATTTTGAACATCTTTACTAAAATAATACTGACTACCTGCACCTACGCCATATATATTTGGTCCAACATAAATAATATTTAAATACATATCTAATATTTCTTCTTTTGAGAAATAACATTCTAATAAATATGCTTTCCACCATTCTTTTACTTTTCTAGAAATAGAGCCACTGTTATCTCCTGTTAAATTTTTTACTAATTGTTGTGTAATGGTACTTCCTCCAAATGAAGAATTTCCTATATGTATAACATAATTAATAATTGCTGAACCTGTTCTTTTGATATCTACGCCATGATGTTTATAATACCTTTCATCTTCAATAGACACATAAGCATTTTTTAAATTTTCAGGCATTTCTTCATTTTCAATTTTTATTTTTTTTCTTTCACTGCCAAGTTCTGCAATCACATTGCCATCAGAATCCACGATAACAGAATTTTCATTTAAAAACATATCTGTTGTTATTTGCTTCCAATTATATGCAGAAATTCCTAAAATAATAGCTAAGATAACAATGATAATGATAATAACTGTAATGATGATTTTCTTAATTTTTTTCTTCCTAATGGCTTTTTTATAGTCAACATCATTTTCTTCGTTTTTCTTTTTACTGTGTTTGCTTTTCTTACCTTTATGTTTGTTTCTTAATTTCTTTTTATTTTCTTCCTCTATGAATTTTTCTCGTTCTTCTTTTTCTTTCTGCATTTTTCTCATAGCTCTAGGAAGTTCTTCTTGTTTCTTTTTATGATTAAACATATATTCACTATCCTTTATTACGAATTTCATCAATAGTATATCACAATATATCAAAAAATCAAAATCAAACTTTGCACAAAACTTTTTAGATTTCTATTTCTTTTTTAAATGTATTGAGATATAATACCATATATACCAAAGGAGTGTGAAAATTATATGTTCAAAAGAGAAGAAAATCCTGACTATATTAATTCTTTTTTAGATTATAGTGCCACGATTTTAAATAAATCCCCAAATAGTATCAAAGAATACAATTATGATTTAGTCATGTTTTTTCGATTTATAAAAATTCACTTTCATATGACAGATGAAACTGATTTTGCAAAGATTGAAATTAAAGATATTCCCATTAGTGTTGTTAAAAAAATTACATTGGAAGATATTCATGCATTTATTAGTTATATGGCAATAGAACTTAGAAGTAAAGCAGCTACAAGGGCTAGAAAAGTATCAACCATTAGAATCTTTTTTAAATATCTTTCTCAAAAAGCAAATTTAATTGATATCAATCCTGCTCAAAATCTAGAAACTCCAAAAGCAGATAAAAGGCTTCCTAAATATTTAAATTTAGAAGAAAGCAAACGATTATTAAATGTTACAGAAAATGAAGATAATCGTAATTATCAAAGAGATTATGCCATTATCACACTATTTCTAAATTGTGGACTTCGTTTATCTGAATTGGTTGGAATTGACATCAAAGACATTGATTTTAGTGAAGCAAAATTAAATGTTATTGGTAAAGGAAATAAAGAAAGAACCATTTATCTAAATCAAGCATGTTTAAGAGCAATTAGCCAATATTTACAAGTACGCCCTAAAGAAGGTGTTAAAGTTGATAAATTAAATTCTCATAAAGCTTTATTTTTAAGTGAACGCCGTGAAAGAATTAGTAAAAGAACTGTACAATATATCGTCAATAAAGAACTACAAGCTGCCGGACTTGATACCAATAAATATTCTGTACATAAATTAAGACATACAGCAGCTACATTAATGTATCAGTATGGAAATGTTGATATTAGAGCCTTACAGGTACTTTTAGGACATGAGAGTATTTCTACTACAGAAATCTATACACATGTTGATAATTCACAAGTTAGAAATGCAGTAGAAAGCAATCCTCTAGCAAATTTATAGTTAAAATAGAATAATACTAGCTTAGACACATTCTAGCTAGTATTATTTTATTAAAAAATTCTATTTGTATTTTTTTATTATTCAGTTGTTTGAGATTGTTGTAACTTATTTTGAGTAATTTGTTCATCTGTTAATTTCTCTCCACAATGTTTACATCTTTTTGTTTTTGCAGAACAACTTGCACATAAAATGTCTACATCAGTAGTTGGAAATGACATCCTCTTGTTGCATACTTCACAATTTTTATATGATATTACAGTTCCACCAAAACCAGGATCTTTTAAGCAATGATTTCCTCCACAGTAATAAGCTTGAACATTGTCATCTGAATTTTCTAAATTGTTATTTCTATATTCTATATATATTACAATTATAATGATTGCTATAAATATTACTGTCAACAGTATCCCAAGTTTTAAAAATTTTCTTTTTTTCATTTACCATCCCTCTTTTTTCTACTTCAATATGTTAAAACCTTTCTTATGTTTTTTATAGCTTCTGGAATCATTTCAATCGTATCAGATGCTTTCATGCTAATATCTGTATATTTTTTTTGAGCCAATTCTCCTGCCATACCTGCTAAATAGCTACCTGCTGCCACTATCTTTGTACTTGCTTCATGATAACCTAACATACCAACTAAAACACCAGATAATACATCTCCACTACCTGCTGTTGCCATTCCAGGGCAACCTCTTTTTACTAAATATGTTGTTGTCCCATCTGTAATAATGGTTGTACTTCCTTTTAATAATAAGATGGCCTGATATTTTTTAGCAAATTTTTTCGCAATTTCAATTGAATTGTTCTTTATTTCTTCAATTGGTATTTTTGACAATCGTTCAAATTCTTTTAAATGTGGTGTTAAAATTACTTTACATTTTGTTTTTTGTAAAATCTCTAAATTCATTTGAGATAAAGTATTTAATCCATCTGCATCAATGACACAAGGAATTTCTTTTGTTTGCAATATATATTCTAAAATTTTCTCATTATCTTTGCCTTTTCCCCATCCCATTCCAATTGCGACTGCTTTTAATTTTTCTAACGCTTTATCAAATTCTTCTTTGCTAAATTTCATTTTTTGTTCCTCATCATTTTCTATTGGGAAAATGGTTTGTTCTAATAAATATGGAGTAATACTGGTTTCTATACTTTGGGGAACAATGACTCTTATGACACCACATCCTGCTCTTAATGCAGTTGAGCTCATATTAGCCAATTTAACAGCTCCTGTATATTCCATACACCCTCCTATGATACCTACATATCCATAAGTTCCTTTATGACTATCTTTTTCTCTTTCTTTAAAGATTTCTTTTAAATCATCATTTGTTAATTCTAAACAATTTGTATCCATACTTTCCTTCTTTTCTATATCAATATTTTAAATAAAATAGTCAAAACAATTTTTTCTATATATAGTTTTTCCTATACAACAAGGTTAGGCTTCTATAACATGAAAGAAATAAATTTCCATATCATGAAAATCATCTCCATAAAAATAGCAACCTGCGCAACTCCTGCTAAAGTTCCTGTTATAAATCTTCTAATATTTGTTGATTCTCGGATTTTCTTATATTGGATATACCAATCTAAAAACATAATAAAAAGAAATATACAAGATATATAGATAGGAATTCGAAAATGAAAAATATATATTAAAATTCCTAATAATTGTCCAACTAATATTCCTGTACATCTACTACAAATTGGAAATTGCCAGCCTTTTATTTTAAAACTTCTATCTTCTCTTTGATGGCAACCACATCGATTTCCTAATCTCATAAAAAATGCCCAAGTTTTTATTTTTGTACTCTTTTTCATTAAAATCTTCTTCCACAATCATTACAAATATTAGTTGTTCTGGTTTCTGTTGTCGTATTTCCTGTATTACATAATCCACATAAAATTCCTGGCCATCCAAATAATAGATAACCACAACAGGCATCTCCACCATCAAAACCTTTTGTTTTAGTCTTTGTGTCAACTATACTAGATATATTTGTACTTCCACAATTTGGACATCTCATAAACTTCCTCCATTTTTGTTATATGAATTTTATTTCTTTATATCTATATATCATAAATGAAGAATTTTATCAATTAATATTTTATTAAAGTTTTTTGTTAAAAATTATCATTGTGTAACATGATATAAACATCCATTATTAAAGACTCATATAAATTACTAGAAGTTGAAGAAATCTTTTTAATCCCATCTACATTTTCCAAACTTTCTTCTATTTTCTCCATATCTTGTATTGTTTTAGTTTTTATTATAAAAGATGGTGGAAATATATTATTTTCTCCTTCATATCCTGCTAACAAATCTTGATTATCTTTAAATCTTTGTTTCATTTTTTCTAATTGTTCCTCCGGAGAAACATATGTGATTTCAACATCTTTAGATTGTTTCTCTATTTGATTTCTAATATCTGCTATTTCATTATCTGACATATTTTCATTCATAAAAATTTCTATAGTTGTGTGGTCATGATAATAACTTATAAATGCAATAATATGAAGAATAACAAGGAATATAATCAATACACTAGAAATTACTATCATGATTTTTTTTCTTTTTAATTTTTTATTTACTCTTTTTAAATAATCAATTTCAATTTTATCATCATCAATCTTTTTATCTTTTTTGACATCTTCATAAACCCTTTTGCAATCTTCACATTTTACTAAATGTTTTTCTACCAATTCTTTCGAAGCTGGATTTAATGTTCCATCACAATATCCAAAAATTAGGTCTTGTATAATTTCACATTCCTTTTTCATTTTCCTTATCTCCTTTCATTTTTTGCTTTCCACGAAAAAAAGTAACTCTAGCCCAATTAGAAGTTTTTCCCATTATCTCCCCTATTTCTTCATATTCCAAATTTCCTAATATTCGTAAATACATCACATTTCTAGTTTCTTCATTTAATTTTTGTATATTTTTTAATAATTCCAACTTTTCTTCTTTTTGGCTAACGAATTCTTCTATAGATTCTTCTGTAAATAATGTGTGTTCTAAAGTATTTATTGGAACTTCTTTTCTCTTTTTTTCTTTTTTATATCGATTAAACCAAATGTATTTTGCTATTTGGCATAACCAAGTAGATAGCTTGCATTTATGTTCAAATTTATCAATATTTTCAATAGCTACTAAAAATGTTTCTTGTACGATTTCTTCAGCTATATCTTCTTTTCCTGTTAAGCAGAATATATATTTATATACAATTTTTGAATATTTATTATATATTTCTTCCATATTCTGCATAACTTTTCCTCCTTTCACTTTATTAGTGTAAAAAGATTTCTTTTTGTTACAAATATTTTAAAAAAATTATATAAAAAGACAATACAAATATGTATTGTCTTAAATTTCCTATATTTTTATGTAATAATATTCACATGAATGTTTTATCTTCCACCCATTCCGGCCTCCGGCCTCCACCGCCGTCCGCCACCTCCAGAGAAGCCTCCACCTCCTCCAGAACCACTAGATGCACTATGGATTGCAATTTGTGCAACTGATGTTGAATATGCCCTGGATACTCCTTGATCTAGCATAGATATGGTTGATGTTCCAATTGTATGTGTTGAATAGTAAATAGGATTGGCTGAGAAATAAATAATTGGATAATTCTTTTTCATTTCTTCATCCCAAGTATCTTCAAGAAATACCGTTGGGTATTTGGCTTTCATTTGGTCTATTACTTTATTGGCTATTCCAAAAGCAGTTGCATAAACAAGATATTTTTCCCAAATAGCTAATTGGGGGATTTCTTTTTCCTCTAATAAAGAATAGTCCTCTAAAAATCTTTTTAATGCTTCCCATTGTATTTTTTCATCATAACCTTTTTGTGTGATAACTGCTATCTTATTTTCTATTTTTGATTTTAAGTATAAAGAATATAAAATAACAATTATTAATGGTAATATTCCAATTGTAAATGTTGTTAAACTTTCTCTCCATCCTATTGCTAAAGAAATGTCGACAGGAATTTGGAAACTTGGAATATGAATAATTGCTAAAAAAGTTAATAAGAAAACATAAATACATAAAATCCCATTAAAAAACATATTTGCAGATTTAGATTGTCTATATGTATTTTCTTCTTTTTTATCTATATATTGCATGTTATACAATTCATTTCTGGTTTCATTTACCATGTTATTTATATATACACTATAATTTGAATAATGTTTTTTAGCATATTCATTTAATTCTTTAATTTCTAATTTTTCTTTGCCCTTACTTGCTTCTTTTAATAGTTTATATACTTGATATTCTTCCTTCTTTAAAGATTCCCCGTTTCCTATTATAGATATATAGATATTTTCTCCTTCTGTTTCTAGTGTAATTATTTTTTTCAAACATAAATTTAATATAGTAGAGGCAACCATTTCTGATTGTACAGTTGAAGTTTCCAATTTTTCTTTTTCAAAATGATACAGATAAACAGCTTCATTTGGAGTAGAATCCCCTTCTCTAGGAATTTCTCTATAATATTTTAATTCTTTTTTAATAATACCATCATTTTCTTTTTTATTAATTTTTCTATACTTTACACTCTTTACAATATAGATAATCAGTACAATCATATAAACTGCTATGATAATACTTCTTGTTATCATAGATTGTCTATTCGTTTCATTTGCCCATTGTGTTTCTTCTCCTATAATTTTATCTATATTATGATATTGTCTTTGCTTATTTTCTGATACATCAAATATGTCTTCTGTTGTTACCACTCTTACTTCTAACATAGCACCAGGTCTTAGATTATTGATTTTAAATTCTATTGTATCATTAGAGGTTGTTTCAATATTTCCATTAACTTGACCATGTCCCCATACTTTTAAATTTTCTATATTTTGAACACCTTGAGGTAATGTGATTTTTCCTGTCAAAGATTTTACAGGAATTGCATTTTTTCTTTCTTCAATAAACTTCCAATAAAATTCTTGGCAATCATAGTAGCTAGTTATCACGTCTTCAATTTTATAAGAAACTTGATATTTTCGATTTCCTGAAGAACCACTCATTCCAGTTCCCCAAGCAATTTCAAATACATCTCCACCAACATCTAAAGCATAGAACAAATTATTTTCAACATGATATACTTCTTGATAAATTTGTGTTAATTCTAAATTGTTTTCTAAATCTTTCACTTTTACATCTGTAATATTTCCATATAAATAATTAGAAAGTGAAAAATTTTTAAATAAAGTTCCTGTATCTTTTACATATACATCCCATGTTTCTACAACATTAATACTTCCGTCTCTGTTTACTGATACATCATAGTCCAGATGATTTAAATATTGTATTTTCCCTTCTTTACTATCTTGTACAATTGTTAAAGATATAAATATAGAAATAATTACTGAAATAATAATCATAATGAATATTTTCTTTAAAAATTTTTTCATCTTTCTCCCCCTTTGTTTTATATCATATCATAACTTTTAAAAAATATATATATTTTTTACATTTTTTGAAAAATACTAGACATGTTTTCCATATTTGTGATATCATAGAAAAGAACTTAAGATAAATTTTTTGATTTTTAACGGAGGTATGGAGTATGATTAAAAATTTAAAAATATTTTCTATTATAGGGTTATTATTAATATTATTATCCTTTACAACAAATGTTTTGGCAGTTGATATGAATATTACTGAAACAAATACACAAAATACATCGAATGTTTCTAATACATCTAACAATTCTAATACAACAAATTCAACAACCAATACATCAAATTCAACGAATTCAACAAATACACAAGCAAATACATCATCAAGTAGTTCTTCTGCTAGTACAAATTCAGTAACTGTGCAAGGTGGTTTACCTGAAAGTAATTTAGGAATTTCAAATATTTTGTCAATTATTTTAATTGCAATCGGTGTATTATTAATTTTATTAGCAATTGCAATTTTAATTAGACTTGGTAAATAATAATTAATTATATTTTTAGATTTTAACTTAAAAAGTTAAAATCTTTTTTGTTTTTTAATTATTTAATCTTTGTTTTGCAATTTTTTCATGTATAATTCTCTAATATTTTTTAGATAATATTAATGAGAATATATTGTCTAATATTATTTTCATTATATTTTTCAAAGGAGGATTAGATATGCAAAAGAAATTATTTGTTACATTTGCAATTATCATTTCTATTATATTTTCTTTTTCTATATGCTTTGCTGCAGATATGCTAACAGATGCTGCAAATGCTGTTGAAGATACTATGCAAAATGCTGGTAATGCTGTCCAAGGTGCTATGAATACCGCTGGAAATGCTATGCAAGATTCTATGGATAAAACAGAAAACACCATGGAAAACGCAGGAAATGCAATTGAAAATACAGGAAATACTATAGAAAGAGATATGAATAATGATACTTCTAGAGGTATAGATACAAATGATGATACTTATACTGCAACAAGAACAGCAACCAATGGAAATGCAACCTTTATGGGAATGAATGCAACTGCTTGGACTTGGTTAATTCTAGGTATTGCTGCAATTGCAATTATCGCAGCTGTTTGGTATTATTCAATGCAAATCACTTCTGAAAATAATCATTCAAGAAGGGATTAACTTTTAATTAGCAGATAGAAATATTTTTAAATTTCTATCTGCTCTATTTTATTATTGAATATTCTGTGGTATAATATTCAAAAAATAAAGAGGTAATTATATGAATACAAAATTAATTGCAAAAAATCCAACAGCATATCATAATTATACTATTGAAGATAAAATGGAAGCTGGAATTGTGTTATTTGGGACAGAAATTAAATCCATTCGAGCTGGTAAAGTAAATTTAAAAGATAGCTATGCCAATATCAAAAATGGTGAAGTCTACATATCTGGCATGCATATTAGTCCTTATGAACATGGAAATATTTTTAATAAAAACCCATTAAGAGATAGAAAACTTTTATTAAATAAAAGAGAAATTAATCGATTAATCGGACTTACTAAACAGAAAGGATATGCTTTAATTCCTATCAGTATCTATTTTAAAGGAAATTTTGTTAAAGTGGAGTTAGGTATTGGAAAAGGAAAAAAATTATATGATAAACGTCAAGATATTGCTAAAAAGGATGCAGAAAGACGAATTAATCAGGCTATGAAACAAAAATACAGAGACTAAACATTAAGTTTAATCTCTGTATTTTTAATTTATTTTAGAAACGACCTCCACCGCCGCCTCCGGCCTCCACCGTCCACCTCCACCAGATGAACCACTTCCAAAGCCTCCACCTGAACTATATGAAGATGAACTTATGCTTGATGAGCTATTGCTGATAGCTTTCTGTACACTCCTATTCAATTCTCTTGTTAAATTTAAATTGATACTTTGATATATTAATAGACTTGTATCTACTTGACTTGTTGTATCTGTTATATACATTTTCATTCGTTTTTCAACTTTATCAGCACATCCTAATACTGTAGCTGTCACTAAATATTTTTCCCATAATGTGATTTCTGGTAAATCTTTTTCATCAAATTTACTGAAATCTTTTAAGAATCTCTTGTGTGCTAGCCATTTTGAATATGCTTCTTTTCCTTTCATTGTTCTATTTTTATTTTGACATCCTATGATTAGATAAATGCTATTTAAAATAGTGATTCCTATTACATATTCAAAAATTTGTAAAACTTGATTATTTAATCCATAAAATACTCCATATGCCATCCATACACTAGCAATGTAATTTATAATAGCTAGAATAATATATATAATTGTTCTTTTGTTCTCTTTGAAATATTCTTTGTATCCTGTTTCTTCTTTTGTTACTTTTTTAAATTCATCCATTTTATTTATCAATTTTCTAGCATTATTTGTTGTTTTACCATAATTTTTTAAATCTTGTATTTTACACCTATTATCTTTTCCAATCAACTTAAATAATACATTTAACACAACTGCTTCTGCACTAGTTCCTGTGTATTCTTCGTTTGCAAGAATTAATGTTATATCTTCATTATTTGGAGTTTGTTCATAAGTGATTATTTTTTTATTAATTAAATTTAAAATCGTAGCTGAAAATCCTATATTGGTACTCTTTCCCTTCATTAGATATTCTAAAACATTAGGATTATCTCCTGTTGGAAATTCTCTATAATATTGACCTTTAAATTTATGTCTCTCATTTATTATTTTTATAAGTATATATATAGCCAAAACACCTATAATAGAATTTATTACAATAACAAAGATTGTCCAATTTTTTCGTATTTCTGCTTCTTTTACGTTTAATATTTCCTCCAAATCTTTATATTTTTTTAAATATTCTTCTTTTACTTCTTGGTCAAAGCCTTCTTCTATATTTTCTTTAAAATATTCCAATTCATCTCTATCTAAAAAAAGATAATTATCATCTTCCATATTTTCTAAAGTACCTTGTAAATGTTGTTTCCAATTTTCATTAACTAAATCTTTTGTTTTTTCTATTCTATCTAAAAAGTTTTGCTTTTGCTCACTTTGTTCATCTAGTTGATTTACTAATTCTAATGCATAATTGTAATAATATATTTCTGGATCTTGTTCTAATTCTAGTACAGCTTGACTTGCTTCATTTTCTAATTCTAATTTTGCATTTTCTCTTTCTCTATTTGCTGTATCTGCCATCATCTGTTCATATCTTAAAATATTATCCCTTCCATTTACATTAGATTTTTTTGTTGCAGATGGTACAAGTTTTTTATCAAACATAATTCTTATGGTTTCAGGCGTATAGCTATCAACATTCGTATCTTCAAAATACAATGTCCTAGAATTTAAAATTTGATTCCTACCTGTTAATGGTCCATGACTCCAAATTCTAACATCACTATCTTCTCCTGGTAAGTGTATTAAGACTTGAAAATCTTGTACATCTTCCTCAAATTGGTCACCTAGAACATTCCAATATAGTTCTGCTACATCATTATGTACAACTACAGCATCTGTTATGGTATATTCTATACAGATAACTTTGTTTTTATTATCTGGACAATAAATCTTGAAATCTGTACCATATGTCTTTTGTGTAAGTTCATACACTCCATATTGTCCGTTAGATGCACTATTTACTTCTTTATAAACAGTTTCTATATTTCCAATATCACTCATGGAATGAAAATTTTCTTGTGATATATCATATACTTTTATATCTTTCATAGATGTTCCATTATATATATCGGTATTTCCTGCAAAATTACTATATATCCCCGTAAAAGTAGTTGCATGAGTATTTTGAAAGTCAATATCTCTTAATCTACCATTATATTCTCCATTAAGCCATGCTGCTTCCTTTACAGTTATAGAACCATCCTCATTTATCGATATATCTTGATATAATAATTTTGTTGTTTCTTCTGCTGCAGATACCTTACTTGTTACTAAAAATATTAAAAAAACTGCCATAAATAATAAAATTATTCTTATCTTTTTCATTATAATCCCCCATATATAAATGAATGATATAGGAATAACTTCTTACTCCTATATCATTTTTTGTCCATATAATATGTTTAATTTATTATTTTTATATTTTACCAGCTGAACCAAATACATCTCTCATTTTGTGTGCAACAGTTTCTTTTATTAAATCTCTTGCTGGTTTTAAATATTTTCTAGGGTCAAATGCACTTGGATCTTCTACAAATACTTTTCTAATTCCTGCTGTCATAGCTAATCTTAAATCTGTATCAACATTGATTTTAGAAACACCAGATATACTTGCTTCATGTAACATTTCATCTGGTACACCTTTTGCTCCAGGAATGTTTCCTCCATATTGATTACACATTTCAACTAATTCTGGTACAACTGTTGAAGCACCATGTAATACGATTGGTGTATTTGGAATTCTTTCTTTTATTTCTTTTAAAATATCAAATCTTAATTTTGCTTCACCTTTAAACTTATATGCTCCATGACTTGTTCCTATGGCAATTGCTAAAGAATCACAACCTGTTCTTTTTACAAATTCTTCTGCTTGCGCTGGATCTGTATACATAGCATCAGATGCTGCTACATTAACATCATCTTCTATCCCTGCTAATTTTCCAAGTTCAGCTTCAACGACTACACCTTTAGAATGTGCATAATCTACTACTTGTTTTGTTAAAGCTACATTTTCTTCAAAATCATATTTTGAACCATCTATCATGACAGATGTAAATCCATTATCAATACACATTTTTGCTGTTTCAAAGTCTGGTCCATGGTCTAAGTGAATAGCAATTGGTACTTCTGGATATTCTTCTACTGCTGCTTGTACCATTTTCATTAAATATCCTATTCTTGCATATTTTATTGCACTTGCTGATGCTTGTAATATAACTGGTGATTGTGTTTCATGTGCTGCATCTGTAATGGCTTGTACAATTTCCATATTATTTACATTAAAAGCACCTACTGCAAATCCTTCTTTCATTGATTTTTCAAACATTTCCTTTGTTGTAACTAACATATCTTTTCCTCCTTTTGGGGATTCTCCCCTATTGATTTTTGCTAAGGTTATTTTATTTCTAAATTACAGATATGTCAAGAAAAAATGAGAAGAAAAATTATTCCTTCTCATAAATGTAACTTGAACACATAGATTCTTCTGGTTGTTTTGTATTACAATTTTTAGTTGGTTCTACTTGAATTGCCTGTAACTTGCATAAATTTTGATTTGTTTCATTATATTTACAAGTTCCTACAGTACAATGTATCTTTTGATTTCCTTCCATTTCGTTACCTCCAAAAATTTGTATATGAACATGATTTTTGTTCATACTATTATTATGTGAAAATTTTCTATTTGTATTCTATTTTTGGAGAATATATTTTTTTAAATATTTGGCAACACCTTCATTCATATTTGTATCTGTTACAAAGTTAGCAGATTCTTTCACAACTTTTTCTGCATTTCCCATAGCTACTCCAATACCTGCATGTTTTATCATATCTAAATCATTGTAATCATCTCCAAATGCAATAATATTTTCGTCTTTTATATTCCATGTTTTCATTAATGATTGTATACTATTCCATTTAGATACTTCTTGATCCATGATTTGACATAACTGTCCATTATCTGTAACTACTCCTTTACAAGTATCTGGCAAAATAGCAAGAAAATCTTGAGAAATAGGCATTTTATTACAAATGATGACTTTATATACTGTCTTCATATCTAATTTTGTTAAATCTACAATTTCTGTTGGGACCTTCCCAAAAAAATCAGAAGTATCAAAATTCGAATATAATTTATCATTAATCTCAAAACAAATTTGGTGATACCCAGATTTTTCTGATTGCTTGATTATTTGATGCACTGTATCTTTTGACATTTCTTTTTTATATAATATTTCTTTACCATCAATCATACAGGCACCGTTGTAACAAATAATGAGATTGTCTCTTAATTTTTGAGGTACATATTTATAAGCATCTCTTGGTGGTCTTGCGGTTGCAAATAAGATTCTATTATCTCTATTTTTAAATTCTATTAGGCTATCTATTGTTTCTTCTGATACAGTTTTATCATTTCTTAATAATGTTCCATCTAAATCTAATACTAATAATTGGTTCATTTAATTTTCTCCTTATATTCCATTATGTATTCTAATTATAAATTATCTATTTTTATATAATTAAATAACAACCTAGGCCTATTCGCTATTACAGTTATCATTCATACAATTTTTAGGTGATTCTTTAAAGCTTAAGTACCAACTAATTCCATTTCTGTTATTCTCTATTTCACTGACACGTTCTACAAGTTCTTCATAGGTTTTTGGTGGTGAAACAATGACTGGTTGATTAGGAATCCAATTGGCTGCCGTTGAACCTTGTGCACAATCTGCCATTTGTAATGCCTGCACTATTCTAATAATTTCTGGTATAAACCTTCCTACATTCATTGGATAAATTAAAATTGTCCTAATAATTCCTTTGTCATCTATAATATAGACATTTCTGACGGTTTCTGTGTTACTAATATCATTTGAAATCATTCCATATCTTCTGGCAATTTCTCCATTTCTATCAGCAATGATTGGGAAAGATATTTTTATACCTGTTCTGCAGTATATATCATATACCCATGCCAAGTGTGAAGAATTACTGTCCACACTTAAACCTAACAATTCTGTATTTAATTGTTTAAAATATGTATGTGCTTTTGTAAAAGCAATCATTTCTGTTGTACATACTGGGGTAAAATCTCCTGGATGAGAAAATAAAATTAGCCATTTTCCTGCATAATCGTTTAAGGATACTTTTCCCATTGTTGTATTGGCTTCAAACTCTGGTGCTCGTTGTCCTATTTTGACATTTCCATTCATCATTAACTCATAATCCATAAAATATAGTCTCCTTTCATTTTTATATATTTTATGGGTCATGTTTTTGTTTGGTTACTGCTAAATCAAGTTTATTTATTTTCTTCACATGCTTCTAGAAAAGCTTTAAAAATATTATTCATATTTTCATCTTTTTTATACAAACTTTCTGGATGAAATCTTACACCTATATAGAAACTCTTGTTAGAATCCTCAATAACATCTGGATATCCATCTTCACAAAAAGCTACTTTATTTAATCCTGGACAGTCTTTTATGGAATTCTTATGTCTTGAATTTACCATAATTTTATCTTTTTGTATAATAGAATAAAATTTTGAGTCTTTATCAATTTTTATACTATGTACATATTCATCAAAACTTCTATCATGTTCTTCTGGATTATTGATTCTAAAAGTTGTGCCACCTAATCCTCTAGCAATGCTATTTTGTCCTGCACATATTCCAAGTATGGGAATATTATTATCATAGCAATATTTTGCAATCCAACTTTCATATGCTTCGCAAGTAGTTCCACCTTGTAAAATAATACCATCACACAAATTTAATTGAGCAATAATCTCATCTTTTCTTATTTTGTCTTCATAATCTTTCCAATCGTTTCCAGTATATATAATATTTTCATTTGGAGATAAAATTCCTATTGCAATTCCATCATTATCAAATATAGCTTGTTTTACTTCATCACGAATCAAAGAATCGATTTTTGTTTGTCTATCTTCTTTATGTTTTGCTACAATTCCGATGATAACTTTACTCATTATAATTCACACTCCCTTAAATTATATGGATAATATCCAATACCTTGTCTTATTAATTTAAAATGATAATCTTCATATATCTGATTCAACTTTTCATTGGTACTTAAACATTCCAAACGTAAATAATTTTTATCATTTTGTTTTGCTAATTCTTTACATATATCAAAAATAATTTCCCCTAAATTTTTAAATCCTACTTTTGTTACCAATTTATATACATAATATGCTTTTGTAGTTTTATCTTCCCAAAAACTAGTTCTTTCAGATAGTTCAAAAGCTGCAATTAATTGATTGTCTTTTATAAGCATAAAATAATTTTCTTTTTCTATTCTATTGCTTCTATAAATTCACTTTTAGGATGATTTTTTAAATATCGACTCCATTGATCAATCTCATTATCTTTGAACCATTGTATTCTTTCTTTATATAATTCTATAATATCTTCTAGATCACTCATTTTAGCAATTTTTAATGCTATGTTTTCTTCTGTTAATTTTCTTATCATTCCTGTGCTTAAATTTTTATTCAATCTGATTTCTCTCCTTTATTCTCATTTTTTTCTTTTTATAAACTTAATTTATATAATCTTTGTATTCTAGACTCTTCACTATATGTATCAATATCAGAAATGAATGTCCAACCAAATTTTTCATAAAATCCTTTAAATTCAGTCCATAAAAATATCTCTTTACAGTCTTTTATATCTTTAGCTGTTTCTTTAACTGTTTCTAATAATTTTCTTCCATATCCTTTATGTCTATACTTTTCATCAATATATACATTTGCCAGCCATGGATAAATATCTGGTCTAACAATCAGGTTCACATTAGTAAACTGATATATTCCTATAATTTCAGTATCTAAAAATAATCCATATGTTTTAGGCAATTTATCTTTTTGCATACTGTGTTTCATATAACATTTTGTTTCTTCATAACTATATCCATCACTCTTTCCCCACCAGTCATACATCCATTTTGTTATATCTTCTAATGTATTCAACTAATCTTTTTGCTACTTCAACATCCATTCTTTCTACTGCTTCCTTTGTTACTCCAGCTATATGTGGTGTTACTATTACATTATTCCTTTTTTTATTTAAAATATCTTTATAGTTTTCAGCATCTATATCTAATCCAACATTGAATGTCCTATTTTCATCAGCATAATTTATTAATTCGTTCATATCTACAAGTTCTCCTCTTGAAGTATTTATAAATGTTGCTGTTTTTTTCATTAATCTAATTTTTTCTTTAGAAATTAAATTTCTATTTTCTTCATTTAATGGTATATTAATTGTTATAATGTCAGCATTTGATAATACTTCATCTAAAGATACAAATTCGATTCCTTGTTTCTTTAAATCTTTATGTAGTTCTGGATTTAATGTATTGCAAATGATTTTCATATCAAATACTTTAGAAATTCTTATGACTTCTCTAGAAATTTTACCAGCTCCAATGATTCCAAGTGTACTACCAGTTATATCATTACTTCTCATAGATAAATTTCTTCTATTTTCACCTCTTAATGAAATATCATTAGCTTCTATTATTCTCTTTTTTAATCCTAGTATTAACGCAAAAATATGCTCTGCTACCGATACAACATTCGAGGTTTGACAGTTAATTATTTTGATATTATTACTTTCTAAAAAAGATTTATCTATATGGTCTAAACCAATAGATAATGTTGCTATTACCTTTTTCTTTGTTATTGTTGGTAACATATCTTTTGTAAACTTATCTTCTATTCCGATTATAAGGATATCATATTCATCTAATAATTTAATCAAGCCTTCTTTATCTGGTCTTTTGTCTAAATTTGAAATATCTAATTGTATTCCTTTGTTTCTAATTATTTCACATGCTTTTTTATCTAAATTTTTTATGATACTATATGCTTTTAACATCTTTTTTCTCCTTAAACTAATCTTTTATTTTAATTCATGTACTTTTAATAAATTGTTCTGTATCTTTGTCAAATCCATATTGTAATACATAATCATACATATACAAAAGCCTCCTATTAATCTAATACAACTCTTTATCTGAGTCACTCTCTTTTTCTATTTGTATTTTTGAAATATCTGCATGAAACAAATATTGAATAACCTCTCTCATGTTCTTTATAGAGCCATGTAAATTGTTTTCTTGTAGCACTTCATATTTTTGTCTAGCTGATTGTAATAATTTTATTTTTTGTTCTTCAGATAGCTTAGAAATCAAATCTTGCATCATTTGCATTTCTTCTTTTTCGTCTATTTCTATTTGTTCTAATACGATGCTGTATAATGGTAGAGAATCTGAACCAGCTTCTAATAACATTAAACTAGAAAAATAATCTTCATTACTGATAACAGCTTGTTGAAATGTTCTTTGATTATTGGTTATAATTCTTCCATTTTTCCAAGAATCTATGTCTATTTGATTTTTAATTTCATCTGGCAAATAATGATATAACCTTTTATATTGTGTACCAGATATATCCAATGAAAAACCTTCAAAATCTTCTTTTAAAATTGAACCATAAAGTGACTCTGCCTTAAGTTTATAAGCTTGTGTTAATTTATCAAAATAGTCTTGTAATTCTTTTAAGCCTTCTGTTTTTGGAATATATCTTTTTTGTTGGTTAAAGCTTGTACAAGCTTGTTCAAATTCTTTTTCTCCAAAAGAATCTCCTTCTGTACAACATTGAACAAACTGTTCTTCAAACATTTCTGTAAAATTTTCATCATCATCATCTAAAATAACAAATTTTTCTATTTCTCTATGAAGTAATAAGTATAGTTGTATTTCTAACATTCTATTTTGTAAATCATCAGTCATATCATCCAAATCCAAATCATATTCTAATCTTAATTTTTCATATAGTGTTCTCAAATTTGCATAATCCTCTGTTCTTTCATCCTCTGTAATTGGGTCTTCTTTAATAGATTTTTTAAATTTATCTATTGATATAAGGTTACGCCACTTACGCCAAGTGGAAGTTAAAACAATTTTAGCATCATATCTATTTTGAAGTTCTTTAAGATAGTTAAGTGCATTATCATCAATATTTTTATATGTTCTTTCTTTTTTCGTTTTCATTTCTTTATATTTCTTTGTATAATTTGGACTATTTAAAACGCCATCTATATCTAGAAAAATTACATTCAATAGTTTGCCCTCCTATTTTTTAGTTAATCAATTTGTTTATTGATATTTTCATTTTTGTTCTCCTTATCAGTACTTTTAAAGTATAAAAACAAATTAATTTTCTTCATTTTAAAAATTTATCTATGCTATTTTTTATTTTATCTAATTCATATCCTGAAGCTAAACAAGTATTCCAGCCTCTTTTCTTTGCTGTTTCTATATTATCACTACTGTCATCTATAAATAAAATATTACTTGGTTTGATTTCACAATCCTTTTCTACTATTTCATAAATTTTATCATCAGGTTTTTGGCAATTTAATTCAAATGATAACCATACATAATCAAACTCTTTTAAATTTACTTGTCTGTTCAATCTTTCTTTATCTAAAAACATTAGATTTGATAACATTCCTATTTTACAATACTTTTTTAATTTTTTTGCTGTTTCTATTACATCTTTATAATATACAACTTTACCTTTTTCTTCATCATAAACTTTTGCAAATTCTTTCAAATTACATTGAAGATTAAATTTTTTCTTTACTCTTTCAAACCATGCTTCACATTCTTCTTTTTTACTTTGACAACCTATACAAATTCCATTTTTATCATTGTCACAATTTGTATATTCTTCTATTACATCTATTTTATTTACATCAACATTTAATCTTCTCATCATGTCTATATCTGCGGTGAAGATGTTATATTCACCTTCTTTATGGCTTTCTATAACACCACCCCAGTCAAATATGACGATTTTATTTTTATTTTCTATTTCTTTGATTTTAGAATATATGTCATACCATGAATAAGCTCTATAAATCTTTTCTCCAGTACAGACTTTATTATATTCTTCATTAAAACAAATAACTGGTATGTCTTTTGAAATAATATTTATATTTTCTGGCTTGTCTTCTATCATCACATCGATATTTAGCTCCCTACAGATTTTATCTTTTTCTCTACTAAATATAATGTCATTATATTGAATGTCATTTCTTTCTAGCCATTCTGTTACTATATTCTGCATTTTTTCTTTATTTTCATTTTCATATGTTGTATATGAGCGAGAGGTTATTATATAAATTTCATAATTTTCTTCTATTAACTTTTTAATTATTTCTGCTGCAAATGGTCTAATATTTATATTTCTAGAATAATCAAAAATATGCTCTTTCCAAAATGCATTGTATTCATCTTCAGATACTTCGAATATATCTTTACTATCATAAATATCATCATGAATCTGATATGGAATATTTCTTTGTGTAAAAAAAGCACTTCCATAATCTAATACATATCTTTGCTCATCAGTTAGAACACCATCTATGTCTATTCCTATTTTCATTATTTTATATCCTCCCATTATTTATCTAAGAATTCATCTACTTTTTCTTTTATTTTATCTAATTCATGTCCAGTTGCTAAACAAGTATTCCATCCTCTTTTTTGTGCTACTTCTATATTTTCTTTACTGTCATCAATAAATAAGATATGTTTAGTTTCTATCTTACAATCATTTTCTACCATTTCATAAATTTTCTCTCTAGGTTTTCTACAATTTAATTCAAATGAAAGCCATACATAATCAAATTGTTTTAAATCTACTTGTTTATCTAATCTTTGCTTATCTAAAGAACCCAGATTAGATAAAATTCCAATCTTACATTTATCTTTTAAACTGTGAACATATTTTACGACATCTTTGTAATATTCAATCTTATCAAATTCTTTTACGTAATAGTCATAAAATTCTTCTGTTGTACATTTCAAATTGAATTCATGCTTTATTTTTTGAAACCATTTATCATTTTCTAAATAGATATGATAGGTTATATCTTCTACTGATTGTGCATGGTATCTATCTACAATTGTATTTTCATCTTCTTCATTATTAAAATGTTTTATAAGATTTATGATAGCTCTATTTATTGAATATTCTCCTTCTGTATGGCTTTCTATGACGCCTCCCCAATCAAATATAATAATTTTATTTTGATCTTTCATCTTTTCTAAATGCTCCTATTCTCTTAAATCGTTTTAAATTCTTGTATTTTCATATATATATCATACCAACTAAATACCCTTGTCATATTATCTAATTTCATATCTCTGTTATATCTGCAATCATAGCAAAATACATGTGTATGATTGACAAATGTTGGTATGGTTTCTGGGCTATCTTCTATCATAATATCAATTTTTAAAGAGTCAATTTGTTTTGTTTTATCTGGTGAGAAATATAATTCATCATATAAGATACCATTTTCTTTCAACCATTCCTTAGTTATTTTTCTAGTTTTTTCTCCTTCTTCTGTGTCTTTCGTTGTATTATGTCTTGAAGTGATAATATAAATATGATTTCCCTCTTCTTTTAATTTTCTTATTACTTCACTTGCATATTTTCTTGCTGGTTCATGTTCTATATAATTCCAAAAATATTCTTTTCTGTAATCATCTAAAATTTCTTTTGTCCAATTAAATTTACGATATTCATATTTATATGGATCCTCAAAACTTTCTAATTTATTTTCAAATACATATTTTGAAGCTGTATCCATTATATAATCATCATCATTTGTTAGTACTCCATCTATATCTATTCCTATATTCATACTTAGCCTCCAACATAATTTTATTATCTTCGTCATAATATCATAAATATTTTAAAAAATAAAGATGATATTGTTTTTATATAGGAAAAGTAGGAACGCATCTGTATACTTTCCTACTTTTGACTATGTAATGACACTATTAGTCTTCAGTATTTTTTATTTTCTTCTACATTAATTATTAATTTAAAAATATTTAACCAAATAATATTTATTAAGTTTAGGATTTTCTTTATTTTCTCTTATGAAATCTATTTTAAAACCACATTTTTTATAAAATTCTGGTGCTTGAAATTTATATGTTGTTAGATTAATGTTTTCAAATTCTTTATTTTTAAAATAATTTTCTACTGTTTCTATAAGCTTTGTTCTTATATGCTTATTTCTATATTCTTCTAATACAATAAGGTCATCTATATAAACTTCTTTATAGTATGAATGCCCCATTATGATTCCCACAATCTTATCCTCTTCTTTTGCTACAAAATTAAATGATTTATAATTACATGTTACACCATTTTTGATGGCAAATTTATTAAATTCATTGTCCATCAAATTATATAATCCTTTATCTGCATTTTCTATATATTCTATATTTAACATTGTTTTTTTCTCCTTTAATATCTATTATCTTTCTATAAATTTGTTCCCAAAAGAAGGATTTCTATTTTATATATATTTGTTTATATTTCATTAAATATAAATTTTTGAATTGCTTTTGCAACACCATCATCATTATTACTTGCTGTAATAATGTCTGCTTTTTCTTTTAATTTTTCTTCAGCATTTTTCATTGCTATTTTTAATCCGGCGCATTCAAACATTGATAAATCATTGCTTCCATCTCCTATTACAATGATTTCTTCTTTTCTTATTTTTAATTTATCTGCCAAAAAATATATAGCATTCTTTTTACTACAACCTTTTTTCATAACATCAATAAATTTAGATTCAAATGAATATGTTTTGGTTTTATGTGAATAATTACCAATACCAGGTGTTTCTATCCCTCCTATTTCATTTAATCTAGAAATAATGTTCTCTAATACTGAAATCTCCCCTCCTATCATACATAACAGGCTTGAAAGATTAGGATTATTTTTTATTGCATCTTCTATATGTTTAAGTTCTGAATCTTTCTTATTTACTATTATTGCTGAATCCTTTAATGCCTTGGTATTTCTTGCTTCTCTCAATACCTGTTTTTCATCTGTGTAAACTATCATATAATCTGCATTTTCCTCTAAAAAGATATTCTTAAGATTTAATATCTGTGCATTTGTTAGAGAAGCTTTATAAATAACTTCATCAGTTTTATTCTCCCTTATAATAGCGCCATTACTTGCAATTATATAATTAGTCAAAAAACCATCATATGAATTGCATATTTCATCTACATATTCTAATGGTCTACCCGTTGCAAATACACATATAATCCCTTTTTCATTATAAGCTCTTCTGATAAGATTTATATTTTCTTTACTAATCTCTTTGCAATCATTTAGAACAGTACCATCTAAATCTAAACAAATCATTTTATACATATCATTACCATCCTTGTTTTTTCATTATCATACTTTTTATTCCCTATTGTATTTCAATTTATTCATTAAATTCATAATCCCAATCTAAAAAACTACTTATATGCCAAGCATTTATTCCTTTTTTCTCTGCTTCTCTTAAAATTGTAATGACATCATCTACAAA
>CALXZX010000020.1 GCA_944393375.1 uncultured Clostridia bacterium
TATGTTTAACTGCTTAATAAATGATTCCTATTTATTGGAAATATTACAATCTTGTAATAATCGATGAAATTTCCCTGACATAAGCTTATTTTCACGATTTATTTCATAAATTAACATTACCCCCTTTTAAAAATGAAGAAAATGGTATACAATAGTAAAAAAGTTAGAATTAGGAGAGGAATATGAATAAAAAATGGCAAATATATGAAGTAGATGAAGAAAAAGTAGAAGAAATATCGAAAAAATATCATGTGAATAAACTATTAGCAACCATACTTGCCAATAGAAATATTGTCAATGAAGAACAAATTAGACTATTTTTAAATCCAACAAGAAATGATTTTCATGACCCATATTTAATCACAGATATGGAAAAAGCAATTAATAGAATTGTAGAAGCAATAGAAAAACAAGAAAAAGTAACCATTTATGGAGATTATGATGTAGATGGAATTACGAGTATTACAGTTTTAAAAAGTTTTTTACAAGATAGAGGATTAGAAGTATCTCAATACATTCCTAACAGATTAAATGAGGGATATGGATTAAATAAAAATGCAATTGATAAAATTCATAACAATGGTTGTGAATTGATGATAACTGTTGATTGTGGGATATCTGCAATTGAAGAAATTGAATATGCTAACAGTTTAGGAATTGAAACGATTGTAACAGATCACCATGAGCCTGGAAATGAATTACCAAATGCATTAGCAGTTATTGATAATAAACGAAAAGATAGTACATATCCATTTCGTGAATTAGCAGGTGTTGGTGTTGTGTTTAAAGTGATACAAGCTTTAGGAATCAAGTTAAGATTGAAGGAAGAAGAATATTTAAAATATTTAGATATTGTTTGTATTGGAACCATATCAGATATTGTTCCATTAGTCGATGAGAATAGAGTGATTGCTAAATTAGGATTGCTATTAATCAAACAAACAAAAAATATAGGGTTAAGGTCTATTATTCAATCATCAGGATATACCAAAATTGATTCTAATAGTATTTCTTTCGGAATTGCACCAAGAATTAATGCTTGTGGAAGAATGGGAAAAGCAGAAGATGCTTTGCAACTATTTTTATCTAAAAATATAAATGAAGTTTCTCAGCTTACAAACAAGTTAAATGAATATAATAGATTAAGACAAGATACGGAAAAGAAAATTTTTGAAAATGCTATCAGACAAATAGAAGAAGAACATTTGGCAGAAAATGCAACCATTACTGTTGGGGGACATCATTGGCATCATGGAGTAATCGGGATTGTTTCTTCTAAAATTACAGAGATGTATTTTAAACCAAGTATCTTATTAAGCTTTGAAGAAGATGGAATTGGAACAGGGTCAGGAAGAAGTATACCTGGGTTTGATTTACATGAAGCTTTGTCAAAATGCACAGATACCATTGAAAAATTTGGTGGACATAGTATGGCAATTGGAATCACTATCAAAAAAGAAAAATTTGAAGCCTTCAAAAAAGAGTTTGAAGAAATTGCCAAAGAAGCAAATATAGAAGAAATTGTTCCAATTATTAACATAGATGCTAAAATTGATTTTAGTAGTATTAATAAAGAAATGGTAGAAAGTTTAAAAGAATTAGAGCCATTTGGAGAAGGCAATAAAATGCCTGTATTTGCTTTCAAGAATTTAAAAATTGATTCTATTAGGGCATTATCAGAAGGAAAACATTTAAAATTAACCTTAAAAGAAGGAAATACAGTTGTAAATGCTATTGGATTTAATATGGGCGCATTAGTTGAAGATTATCGAATTGGTGATAAAATAGATGTTGTAGGTGTATTAGAAGTGAATACCTTTAATGGAGTAGATACATTGCAAATTAATATGAAAGATATTATGAAAGCGATATAAGGAAAGCCAAGATAAAAGCAGATTTTTTCTATACAATAAATAACTATTAAAATAAGAAAAAAAGAGGGAAGTGGATATATGCAAGAAGAAAAAAAAGAAATTACAATTAAAGATGTCATTAATAAAAGAAAAGAACATTCTAGACGAGTAGATATTAAATTGATTATGAGGGCCTATCGATTGGCGAGTGAAAAACATAAAGGTCAAAAAAGAAGCTCAGGTGAACCATATATTATTCACCCTCTTAATGTTGCGTATATTTTGGCAGATATTGGATTAGATGATAGTACGATTTGTGCAGCATTGCTTCATGATGTTGTAGAAGATACAGATATAACAGATAAAGATTTAAGAAGTCAATTTGGAAATGAAATTGCAGACATGGTAGCAGGTGTAACCAAATTAAGTAATATCCAGTTTGCATCAGTAGAAGAACAACAAGTAGAAGACTATCGAAAAATGTTCTTAGCAATGGGAAAAGACATTAGAGTGATTCTAATTAAATTAGCTGATAGATTACATAATATGAGAACTTTAAAATATTTGAAAAGAGACAGACAAATTGCCAATGCGAAAGAAACGAGAGACTTATATGCACCACTTGCAAATAGACTAGGTATTTATTCTCTAAAATGGGAGCTAGAAGATTTAGCGTTTAAATATTTAGAGCCAGAAGAATATCATGAATTAGTAGAAGGCATTAATAAAAAGAGAGAAGAAAGAACACAATTTATTGAAAAAATTATGGCAGATATTCGTGTTGCATTAAAAAAACAAAAAATTGATGCAGAGGTAACAGGGAGAGCAAAACATTTATATAGTATTTATCGTAAAATGAAACGAGATAATAAAACATTAGATCAAATCTATGATTTATTTGCTCTAAGAATATTAGTAAACTCAGTAAAAGACTGTTATGCTGCATTAGGTGTTGTTCATGAATTATATAATCCTATGCCAGGTAGATTTAAAGATTACATAGCAGTTCCAAAACCAAATATGTATCAATCTATTCATACAACATTGCTTGGAGAAAAAGGAACACCTTTTGAGGTACAGATTAGAACATGGGAAATGCATAAAGTTGCTGAATTTGGTATCGCTGCACACTGGGCATATAAAGAGGCAAGCTATTTTGGTAAAAAACAATCTGTAAAAGTAGAAGAAGATAAATTAGCATGGCTTAGAGAAACTTTGGAATGGCAAAAAGAATTAGAAGATCCACAAGAATTTTTGAATACATTAAAAACCGAATTATTTGAAGATGAAGTATATGTATTTACACCAAAAGGGGCTATTAAAGTATTGCCAAGAGGAGCAACACCAATTGATTTTGCATATACAATACATGCTGAAATTGGAAACAAAATGACAGGATGTAAAATAAATAGTAAAATGATGCCAATTATCACACCATTACAAAGTGGAGATATCGTAGAAATTATCACATCAGATAATTCAAAAGGACCAAGTAGAGATTGGCTAAAATTTGTAAAAAGTTCAGCAGCAAGAAACAAAATCAAGAGTTGGTTTAAAAAGGCACAAAAAGAAGAAAACATTGAAAAAGGAAAAGATTTAATTGAAAAAGAATTGAAAAGAATTGGATTTTCACATGCAGACTTATTCAAACCAGAATATATTGATCCAATGCTTGAAAAATATAAATATAAAAACCTAGATGAAATGTATGCAGCTGTCGGATTTGGAGCAAACTCATCAGGAAAAGTGATTGCTAGAATGCTTCAAGAATATCGAAAAGAACATGAAGAAGAAGATATTGAAAAGAAATTAGAAGAACTAAAAAAGGCAAAACAGAAAAAACCAAAGCCATCAAGTTCAGGTGTTATTGTAAAAGGAATTGATAATTGTCTAGTAAAACTTTCAAAATGTTGTAATCCACTTCCAGGAGATGAAATCGTTGGATATATTACAAAAGGGAGAGGAGTATCTGTTCACAGAAAAGACTGTCATAATGTAAAAGATTTAATATCAGAAGAAAACAGAATGATAGATGTTGAATGGTATGAAGAAGAAAAATCAGAATATCAAGCAGAAATCGAAATCTTCTCAAATGATAGAACAGGACTATTAGTCGACATCTTAAAAGAATTAGGAACAACGAAAGTAAATATCTTAGGAGTCAATACAAAAACAACAAAAGAAAGAATTGCAATTATCGATATCACCCTTGAAGTAGAAAACTTAAATGAACTAAATAAAGCACAAAAAGTTGTTAGAAAAGTAAACAGCGTTTATGATGTAAAAAGAAAGAAATAATACGATAGGGACGGGCGAAAAGGGATTTTGGGGACGGACTCATTTTTCCCTTTTTATAAAATTTAATATATTTTTTAGTTATTTAAGTAAAAAGGGAAAAATGAGTCCGTCCCCAAAATCCCTTTTTGCTCATCCCCAAAAGACTAAAGGAGGAAATATGATTTTAAAAGAACGAAAGATTAATACATGGATAGGAGACTCAACTAATTGCTATATTATCTTTGATGAAGATAGTAAAGAAACCATGGTGATAGATCCTGCAGGAGATGTTGATGAAATTGCTGACATGATAAAAAATATTCTTAAAGGAAATCTAAAATATATTTATCTTACACATTGTCATGGGGATCATATAGCAGGTGTAACAGAATTAAAAAATCAATGCGGGGGAAAGATACTAATTCATCGATTTGATAGTGAAGGATTAAATGATATCAATATTAATCTTTCGGCAATAATTGATTTGCCACCAATAGAATTGGAAGCAGATTCAAGAATTGATGATAATGATTTGATACATTTAGGAGAACTAGAATTAAAAGTGATTCATACACCAGGACATACAAAAGGGTCAACCAGTCTATATTGCGAAAAAGAGGCATGTGTATTTTCTGGAGATACTATGTTTAGAGGAACATGGGGAAGAACAGATTTACCAACAGGAAGTATAGAAGACATTATGGATTCGATAACGAATAAATTGTTAAAACTTCCAGATGATACAATTGTTTATCCAGGACATGGAAAAGCGACAATGATAAAGGAAGAAAAGCCGATATATTTGGAATTGAAACCAAAATTATATTGAAAGTTAACAAATTATGTAGTATACTAAAAAACTATGTAAGTATTTATTTAGTATATATTAAGAATAGGAGAGAAAGTATATGGAAAAAGTAGAACCAAGAACATTAGCCGGATTTATGGAATTATTACCAAATGAACAAATTTTATTTAATCAAATGAAGGAAAAAATAGAAAAAGCATATAAAAAGTTTGGATTTTTACCATTAGATACACCAGTAATTGAACTTGCAGAAGTATTACTTGCAAAAGCTGGAGGAGAAACAGAAAAACAAATTTATCGTTTCCAAAAAGGGGATACAGATTTAGCATTACGTTTTGATTTAACTGTACCACTTGCAAAATATGTGGCAAAAAATTATGGGAATTTAAGTTTTCCATTTAGAAGATATCAAATTGGAAAAGTGTATAGAGGAGAAAGAGCACAAAAAGGAAGATACAGAGAATTTTATCAATGTGATATTGATATTATTGGAGATGGAGAATTAGACTTAATCAATGATGCCGAAATTCCAGCAATTATTTATACCATATTTAGAGAATTGGGATTTGAAGATTTTACAATAAAAATAAATAACAGAAGAATTCTAAATGGATTATTTGAAAGTGTTGAACAAAAAGAAAATGCAGTTGAGATATTAAGAATTATTGATAAAATTGAAAAAATAGGAAAAGAAGCCGTTATAGAAGAATTTAAAAAATTAGGATTACAAGAAAAACAAATAAACAATATTATCAACTTTATAGAAATCGAAGGAACTTCTGATGAAAAAATAGAAAAACTAGAAAACTTAGGAATCCAAAATGAAACGTATTTAAGAGGTGTAGAAGAATTAAAAACAGTTGTCAAAAATGTAAGAGTATTTGGTGTTCCAGATACAAACTTTAAAGTAGACTTAACCATTGCAAGAGGATTAGACTATTATACAGGAACCGTTTATGAAACTTTTTTAAATGATTACAGAGAAATTGGAAGTGTATGTTCTGGAGGAAGATATGAAAACCTAGCAGAATATTATACAAATAAAAGTCTACCAGGTGTTGGCGTTTCGATTGGATTAACAAGATTATTTTATAAATTAAATGAATTAAACATTATAAAAGCAGATAGAAAATCTGTTGCAGATATTTTAATTATTCCTATGGTGGAAAATTTAGAAGAACCAATAAAATTAGCAACAAAATTAAGAAATATTGGTGTTAATACGGAAATTTATTTAAATAATAAAAAATTGAAAGCAAAATTTAAATATGCAGATAAATTAGAGATTCCATATGTTATTGTATTAGGTGAAGATGAGATTAATGCAAAAGAAATTACGTTAAAAGATATGAAAACAGGAGAAGAAGAAAAACTACCTATGGATGAGCAAAAAATAAAAGAAGTAATAGAAAATAAAAAATAATAGAGATAAAAAACACAGTTTTATGAAGAAACATAAAATTTGTGTTTTTATCTTTTCATTTTATCTAGTTTATATTTAAAAGGACATTTTTTCTTAATAAAATCTCTAAAAGCCAAAGGTGTTCCTTTTTTAAATCCGGATTTATCTAATAAGAGAGAATAACTATTATCTAAATATAAATAAAAAAAGGTATCTGTTTCAAATATTTTATAAAGTTCTCGATAATAAACAATGGAATATTCTCTTTTGGTATATATTTTAAAATAATTGTTATAAAAAGAGAAGGTAAAAGTTTGCTCTTTTGTAATTTTGTCACTATGATATTCTTTATTTACTTTTTCAATTGGATGAAAATATCTATATAAAATAAAAGAAGTTAAACAAGCACAAAAAATAACAGCCAATCCATAGTAATGATTTTGAACATATAGTATAATCAAAAAAAGAATTAGCATAGATACAACAAGTGAAAATAGATGATATTTAAAAGAAAATTTCCTAGAATGAAATTTTAAAAAATCATCATAAATATGTTTGGAATATGTAGTTGTATTTTTAAATAATAATTTCAATTTAAATCACCTGTTTAGAGTATAACATAAAAATGATAAAATGAAAATAGAATGGAAAATAATATTGCTTGCACTTTAGAAACTTAAATGATATAATCCGTGATATAAAGAAATGTGAACTTAAAGTTTGTACGAAAGTTCAAAGAAAGGTTTAAAATTTATGTATGATGTTATTATAATAGGTGCAGGACCTGCAGGAATTTCAGCAGGCTTATATACAAAAAGAGCAAACCTAAAAGTATTAATTCTATATAAAGATGAATCAGCACTAGAAAAGACTGAATGGATAGAAAACTATTATGGATTTGAAAATGGAATATCTGGAAAAAACCTATATAAAACAGGAATTGGGCAAGCAAAAAACTTAGGAATTGATGTAAAAAAAGAAGAAGTTACCAATATACAATTTACTGAAAATAATCAATATATAGTTATGACAGAAAAAGAAATCTACAAAACCAAAACTGTGATATTTGCAACAGGTAACAAGAAAAATACACCAAAAATAAAAGGAATTAAAGAATTTGAAGGAAAAGGTGTTAGTTATTGTGCAGTATGTGATGGTTTCTTCTATAGAAATAAAGATGTGTCTATTTTAGGAAATGGAAAATATGCTATTTCAGAAGCAAATGAATTGATTAATATAGTAAATAGCATTACGATATTAACAGATGGAAAAGAGGCACCTGAAATTAGAGCAGATAATGTAAAAATTGATACAAGAAAAATCCGTGAAGTGAGAGGAGATAAAAAAGTAGAAGAAGTAGAATTTGATGATAATACTAAAACGAAAACAGATGGTATATTTGTAGCTCTTGGTGTAGCAGGTGGAAATGAATTTGCCAAAAAATTAGGAATTATCACTAAGAAAGATAGAATTGTTGTAAATGAAAATATGGAAACCAATATTCCTGGAATTTATGCATGTGGTGATTGTGTAGGTGGATTATTACAAATATCAAAATCTGTATATGAAGGAACAAAGGCAGGATTGCAAGCGATTCAGTATATTAGAAAAGAAAATGCATAATTTTGCCAGAATGGCAACAAAATAAGGAAAGCTAATTTTTATAAAATAAATCAAAGATAAAAATAAAAAGGAGGAAAAAATATGAGTATGTTAACTTTTGAAGAAAAAAATTTTGAGGAAGAAGTATTAAAGGCAGAAGGAAAGGTTTTAGTAGACTTCTACGCAGATTGGTGTGGACCTTGTAGAATGATGTCACCAGTCATTGATGATATTGCAAAAGAATTAGATGGAAAAGTAAAAGTCGGAAAAGTCAATGTAGATAATAACCAAGAATTGGCTATAAAATATGATGTAATGAGTATACCAACAATTATGGTATTTGAAAAAGGTAATCCAATAAAAACATTTGTAGGAGTAACAGATAAACAAGAAATATTAGATGTATTAAAATAGAGGTGTTTGGAGTTTTCTAATTAGGATGTGCATTAAGAAAGGAAGGATTATAAAAATGGAAGTCATTTATTTTTTAGCAACAGATGGAATTAAATTAGATGGATTATTATATACAAGTAAAAATAAAACAGAGGACATTATCTTGTCTATTCATGGAATGGGTAGCAACTGTATGAAAAAAAGAGAAACAACAATGGCAAAATTCGCCAATGAAAATAATATAGATTATTTTTGCTTTAACAATCGTGGAAGTGAATTAGTAAAATATATAAGAAGATATACAGAAGGAAAAAGAGAAAAAGCTTTGGGTGGAACAAGCTTTGAAGATGTGTTAGAAGGTTATGAAGATATTACAGGAGCTATCATAAAGTTAAAAGAATTAGGATACAAAAATATATATTTACAAGGACATAGTTTAGGATGTACGAAAATTGTTTACACATATAATGAATTAAAAGATGAACAAGATGATATGGTAAATCATATAAAAGGAATTATATTAAATTCTTTGATAGATATTCCAAGAGCATTAAAGGTATATTTAAGAGATAATTTTGATAAATACTTAGAATATGCAGAAGAAAAAGAAAAAAATGGACAAAGAGATGAAATGATGCCACAAGAAGCTTTTATACATCCAATTAGTGTCAAAACATTTTTAAGATATGCAAGAGATTATCAAGATATTAATTTTGCAAACTTTGGTGAAGACAAAGAATTAAAAGTATTAAATAATATAGATGTACCATTGTTTATGCGTTGGGGAAATGTCAATGAGATGATTGTTCAAATGCCAGAAGAATTGGTTGATCTTATGAACAATTGTATTACCAATCCAAATAAAGATATCTATTATATTGATGGTGCAAATCATAGTTATGAAGGAAAAGAAGAAGAATTAGCAAAACAAATTATTGCATTTATCAATAAGAATAAATAACAGAAAATAATCGTAAAACAAAATGATGGCTTAAAAATGTAATCAACAAAAATTAAATTAACAAAATAGATTGACAAATAGAGATTACAGATGTAAACTATAAATGGTTTACATCTGTAATCTTTTTGTTGTGCAGGAAAAATTAGGTTTTATAATGTTTATATATGAAATTTTTCCTATATATCCAAAATAGAACTATAAAAATAAATTTAAATAAAACTTTTAAGGAGGAAAACAAGTATGAAAATGACAAATCAAATTACAGACGCAGAATTAGAAATTATGAAAGTGTTATGGGAAAAGAAAAGTCTAACCCTAAATGAACTTGTTGAAGAATTGAGTAAAGAGGAACCAAAGAATAAAAGTACAATAAAAACATTATTATATAGATTAATTGATAAAAATATTGTGAAATCTGTTGAAAAAAATAAAAAGGAAAATGAATACAAACCATTAATTTCAGAAAAGAAATATTTAAAAAGTGCAAATGAAACTTTTTTAGACAAACTATATGATGGAAATGTCAATAATATGTTATTAAACTTTGTAGAAGATAAAAAAATAACCAAAGAAGAAATAGAAAAACTATTAAACATCATAGATGAAGGGGAATAAAGTAATATGATAGAAACATTATTTACATATGCTAATATTGTTATTGATAAAATCCAAATAAGAGAAGCTTTTTATATGATACTATATATGTCCATATTTGCTGTTATTGTTGGATTTACCATATATTTAATTCAAGAAATATTTGATAAAAAAATTTCACCAAAATGGAAAATAGCTATGTGGGGAATTTTCATCATTTCTTTAATTGTGCCATTAAATGTCAATGGTATATATGAAAGTAACAATATTTTTATGAAGATATTAAATCCAATACAAGAAATCTCTTTTGTGCAAGAGAAAGAGGAAAGAAAAGCAGAATACAATTCATATATTCAAAGACAAGATACCACATTTGAAGAATATAAAGTGGTAAGAGGAAATCTCTATATGGCTTATACTAAATATATTGTGTTTGATATTGTGATTCCTTGTCTTTGGATAGGAATGATTGGAATTTTAATAGTAAGCTATTTATGGAAAAGAAGAAAAATGAATCGATTAAGAGTAAGTGACTTATTGACTAATGAAAGAATTTTAGACATTTTTGAAAAGTCTAAAAAAGAATTAGGAATTAAAAAAGAAATTGTATTAATTAACCAAAAAGAAATTTCGTCACCTGCGATATATGGAATAACAGATACGAAAATATTTTTAAATGAAGAAGATTTAAAAAATAAAACAGATAAAGAAATACAATATATATTGATGCATGAATTATCACATTACAAAGGAAAAGATTTAATCATAAATTGTATATTAAATCTACTAAGAACGATTTATTGGTTTAATCCATTTTTATATATTTTGTTTAAAAGAATAAGACAAGATATAGAATTAAAAGCAGATGCCAATGTGTTAAAACATTTGAAACCAGAAGAAAATAAAGCATATGCAATGACAATTATTAATGCATTAAGAGATAGATTATATAAAAGTTATGAACAAGAAGTATTAAATTTAGCAGGAGTAGAGAGTGATACAGAAAGAAGAATTTATATGATAAAATTCTTTCCTAAATTTAAAGCAAAACCATTTCGAATTACGATAATATCACTAATACTCATTGTCATGATTGGAGGAATCTTTTTTATAGGTAATATTACAAAAGTAGAAGAAAATTATTTTGCATATGATTATGAAGATATGATTCCATATAAAATACAATATGTAGGAGATTTTAATAGTGTTAAAAATCTAGTTCAAAAACTAAGCCTAGGAAACTATGCACAATCTATTTATATAAGAAATGAAGAAGAAAATACAGAACAATATTATGTAGAAATTGGCTATTATATCCAATATTTATATACAAATAAAGAAAAAAATGCAGAATACGAAGCATTTAAACAATTACCTCTAGAAATAAAGAAACAATTATTTAAGAAAAATGCAGTGACATTACTCAGTTTAATTGATAATTTAAATTCTGTAAGAATTGAGGCAAAAGAAGGAGATTATGAATCAGATGTCATCTATGAAGTAACATATACAAGAGAAGAATTAGAAAAAGAGTATGGTGTTGATTTAAGAACATATACATATAATCCAGATAATTTTCCTTTTAAAGAAAATTTAGAGTAATAAGAAATATTAAAAAAAAACAATAAATGATCTATAGGAAAGGCATATAATAAATATTGTATTATATGAAAGATAAAAAATGAAGTTTAAAAAAAGATATATTATGATACCATTGGTTGTCATCTTAATGATTTTAGCTGGGATAGTTATATTAATCAAATTAGATAGAAATTATCAAAGAAAAATCATAGAACAAGATGAACTTGGTTATGGAAATGAATATTTAAAATTAGAAGAACATTTAAGCTATTACAAACAGAATCCAGATAGAATTATCTATAAACCGAAAATGAAAGATTATTTTTATGTTATTGATAAAAATGATGAAAATTATACCCATTTATTAGAAGTAGCAGAAGATAGGATGAGTTATAGTTTAATGACACCATTAACAGATGATTTTCATGTGGATTCTATGGATAGAATTATGTCATCAGGTAAAAACTATATCATTTTAGATTATGACAAAGAAAAGTATGGAGACATAGCTGTGGATGATGGAACGATTCCTAGACCTGTTGTATATAAATTGCTAGATGATAACAGATGTGCAAGATTATTTAAATATGTAACACAATTTATGAAACGATATACCATGGAAGAATTAGAAGAAATGTTAGGAAAATCAGGATTTTCTATAAATGATGCGATAGTAGAGGACACGCAAGTACAAGAGGATATAAATGATGGATATACAAGAATCTATACAATTGATGATTTTAAAAGGATTGCTAGTAATCCTTCAGGAAAATATAAATTAGCAAATGACCTTGATTTTAAAGGAGAACCAATAAGATTAAATTCGACTACATTCATTGGAGAATTAGATGGAGATGGTCATACGATTAAAAATCCTGGGGTCAATGAAATAGAACAAATTACTCAATTTTCTATGTTTTATATGAATCGAGGAACCATTAAAAATTTAAATGTAGAAAATATAAATGTAAATATCATAGCAGATAATGAAGAAATCAATTATCAAGAAGGTATATTTGCAAAAATAAATTATGGTACAATTGATAATTGTACAACTAGTGGAAATATTAATATACAATCAGATAATAGTATAAACTTTATAGGAGGAATAGTAGGTAATTTATATGATGGAGCTATTCGTAATTGTGTAAATAAAGTCAATATTACTTGTACATCAGGAACTGTTGGAGGAATAACAGCATATAGAGCAGGTGGAATTATAGAAAGTTGTACAAATGAAGGAAATCTAACAGGTTCTAATGTGAACGGCATTTGTATGGAATATGTTGGAACCTTATCAAATTGTACTAATACAGGAAATATTACGGCAACGAATGTAGGAAGTGGAATGGTAACATATAATCAAAGTAATATTATAAATTGTAAAAATAGTGGAAACATTACATCAGAAAATGGTATGGTAGCCGGCATTGCTATATATAATTATTATGTAACAATAGAAAATTGTGTAAATGAAGGAAACTTAACAGGTTGTAATGTTGTAGCAGGTATTGTAGGAATAAATGGAGATTCTAATGGTGCAGAAGGAACAATAAAAAATTGTACATCTACTGGTAGCATTACCATTCAACCAGCAATCCAATATGAACAAGATGTACTATATATTGGAGGAATTGCTGGAAATCATATATTAGGAAGTATAGAAGGATGTAGTTTCAATGGAAATATTGTTGTAAATACCAATAAAACAACTTATAAAGGAAATTTAATAGGAGCAAAATCTACCAAAGCAACGATAGATGCCAACACAGGATATGGATACACTTATGATTTTCAATCATATTATGAAGAACATTGGATGGAAACATTAAATGATTAAAAAGGAATAGAAAATAGTAAAACTACTGTAAAAAAATAAAAAAGGTGGTATAATAATGTCGAAATGGAGGGGTTCATATGAAAAATAAGAAAGTAATTATTGGAATCATTATTGCAGTTATAGTAATTGTAGCAATTATTGTAGGAATCATCATAATGAACATGCCAAAAGAAAAACCAGAGGAGGTTTTAAATTCATATTTTTCAGCTATTAATGATAAAAAATATGAAGAAATGTATACATATTTAAGTAGTTCATCAAAAGAAAGTATTAGTCAAGAAGATTTTGTCACAAGAAATGAAAATATATATGAAGGAATTGACAGTAGTAATATTAAAATAAATGTAAAAGAAGTAACCAATGAAAATAGTAAGAAAAAAGTGTCATATAGCGAAGAAATGGTAACTTCGGCAGGAAATATTAGTTTTGATAATGAGGCATATCTTGTAAAAGAAGATAAAACATATAAACTAGAATGGTCATCAAGTTTAATTTTCCCTCAGTTACAAAGAGATTATAAAGTAAGAGTAGAAACTTTAAGTGGAAAAAGAGGAAGTATCTTAGATAGAAATGGAAATCTACTTGCTTATGATGGAACGATTTCTCAAGTGGGAATTGTACCAGGAAAATTAGGGGATAATCGAGAAGAAAGCATTAGCCAAATATCAGAACTAACTGGTGTATCAGTAGAAACCATTAACAATTATCTATCAGCATCTTATGTAAAAGATGATACATTTGTACCAATTAGAAAAGTGGCAAAAGATGATACAGAATTAAAAGAACAATTATTACAAATTCCAGGAATTATGATAAATGATGCAGAAGGAAGGGTCTATCCATTAGGAGAAGAAGCAGGACATTTAATTGGATATGTGCAAGCAATTAATGCAGAAGAATTAGAAAAATATGCAGATAAAGGATATAGTTCTACAAGTCTAATTGGAAAATCTGGATTAGAAGTGGCTTATGAAGATAGATTAAGAGGAACAGATGGTGTTAGAATCTATATCGAAGATGCAGATGGAAATGAAGTAAAAACTTTAGCCCAGCAAGAGCAACAAGATGGAGAAGATATTACCCTTACAATTGACAGTAGCATACAAACAAAATTATATAATCAACTAAAAAATGACAAAGGATTATTTGTTGTTATGAAGCCAGGAACAGGAGAATTATTAGCTTTAGTTAGTACACCAACATTTGATTCAAATGATTTTACATTAGGAATGACAACTGATGAATGGAATAGCCTAAATAATGATGAGGATAAACCGTTATATAATAGATTTATACAAAGATATTGTCCAGGATCAACTTTTAAAGCAATTACAGGTGCGATTGGATTAACAACAGGAAGTATTACAGCAAATGAGGACTTTGGATATACAGGAACCAGTTGGCAAAAAGATTCTTCATGGGGAGATTATAGGGTAACAACATTAACTGCATATAATGGACCTAAGAATTTATTAAATGGATTAATGTATTCAGATAATATCTATTTTGCACAAACAGCTTTAAGAATTGGAACAAGTAAATTTACAGAAAGCTTAGATAAAATTGGATTTAATAACCAATTAGAATTCCCATTATCACTTGCAACATCACAATATGCAAATGAAGATGGAATTAATTCAGAGGGAAAATTAGCAGATACCGGATTTGGTCAAGGAAATTTATTAATAAATCCAATTCATATGGCTTCTATTTACTCAAGTTTCTATAACAATGGAGATATGGTAAAACCATATATTGAATATAAAGAGGATAAAACGCCAGAGATTTTAATAGAAGATGCTTTCTCAGAAGAAGCAGCAAATACAATAAAAGAAGATTTAATTCAAGTAGTTGAACGTGGTTCAGCAAATGATATGAAGGTAAATGGAGTAACCATTGCAGGAAAAACAGGAACAGCAGAATTAAAAACAGATAAAGAAGATAATGAAAGTGGAACATTAGGTTGGTTTGATTGTTTTACAACAGACCAAGGAGATAATGACATATTAGTTATCAGTATGGTAGAAAATGTTCAAGATAATACTGAGGGAGGAAGTCATTATTTAATCAAGATGATTAGAACTTTATTTGAATAAGGATAGTAAAATAAAAACGAGATTTTATATAATCAAAAAGGCAGTATAGAGTATAAAATCTATACTGTTTTTTGTGTGCAAAAAAATAAAATCTTCTTAAAGTCTAATACTCTAAGAAGATTTTTTACATTTCAATTTTAGCAATAAAAAGTAGCAAAGTCAATAAAAATATATTAAAAAATTATAAAAAAATATATCATAAAAAATTTAAAAGATTTAATAAATTTAAAATAATGGTAAAAGCCAAAAATGTTTATATATCAATAGTTTATATACTGATATAAATTCTTAGAGTATTAGAATCTAAGTAAAATAAAGAAATAAAATACGATAATATATTGACTTATTACAATAAAATAAGTACAATAAAAGTGTCGAAAAACTAATTTGTGAATAGTAATCAATAAATATATTAAAAATATATATTATAAATGTTTAGAAAACGGAAAAGTGTAAATACTATTTACGAAAAATATTATATAACAAAAGAAGGGAGTTTTTATGAAAAACAAAGGAAAACAAAAAAATAATGGAATTACATTAATAGCATTAGTTATTACTATTATTGTATTATTAATCTTAGCAGGAGTAACGATTGCAACGTTAACAGGAGAAAATGGAATTTTAACAAAGGCAAGTGAAGCAAAGGAACAAACAGAAATAGCAGAAGAAAAAGAAGCAATAGGAATCGCATATAATGGAGTTTTAGCAGATAATGATGGGAATGGAGTAAATGCTACAGATTTAGAGACAGAACTAAGAAATAATGGATATAATGCAACAGTAACAGATAATGGAGATGGAACATTAACAATAGCTTTTGATTCTGGAAGAACATATACAGTGGATAGTAATGGGAATATAATAGGTCCAGTAGTATCAAATATAGAAGCAACAATGAACTTTGTAGGAGATAAAATGGAAGAAGCAGATATACCTATTCCAAATGGATTTTATCATGTACAAGGAACAACAATTGATGATGGTTTTGTAATCTCAGATGTAGAAGGGGATGACCTAAATAATACGGCAGGAGGAAATCAATTTGTATGGGTACCAGTAGATAAGAATCAAAAGTTAGAAATAAATGTAACAAGTAAAGAAAACATAAAAAGTATAGAATTAATGAATCCAAATGGCGAAATCAGTACATTGGCAGAAAATTATGAAGGTGAAAGCTATAGTAGTACAGTTGAAAATCTTGAAATAAATGGACCATATATATTGAAAGTAAGTACAGAAACAGAAAATAAAGAAATAATGGTAGGTGTTCATGGTTTATATGCAGGAGATACACTGACGGATTGGTATCTTACAGATGAAAATATAGAGAAGACATATGGAGAAGAAGGAATTACAGATATAGAGAGTTTGATAGGACTTTTTCAAGAAATGGGATATGAGATTAATACAATATGGGACTTATATAAATTTTATGGAGAGAACATGAATCAAATGAGATATATTATAGACACAGATTATACAGATTCCGTAAAATCAAATGGTGGATTTTATATAGGAAGATTTGAAGCGAGTGAGGAAAATGAAAAAGTTGTATGTAAGAAAAATAGAACTTCATGGACTCTTTCATATAGTGAATCATTGTCAAATACAAATAAAATGTATACAAGTAATGAATATACGAGTACATTGTTGACAGGAGCAGCATGGGATAGAACACTATTATGGTTATATGAAACAGGAGAAAAAACGCTAAGTGAAATAGTAAATGATAGTACAAGTTGGGGAATTTATTCAACTGATAGAATAAATACAGGTTCAGATGAAAAAACAAGTGCAAATAATATATATGACTTAGCAGGAAATTGGAGAGAATGGACAACAGAAGGTAGTGTTGGCAATTCGGATGATAAATATGCTAGAGGAGGTGCATATACTATTAGTAATAGTGATTCTTCTGCTATGAACCGAAAGTTATTGAATGCGATTATAACTAGTAGTCAAATAGCAGGTTTTCGTCCAGCACTATTTCTAGCAGTACCTAATGAATAATAAAATAAATAAGTATACAAATTAAAAGTTGAGGTACAAATTTTAAAAATTTATCCTCAACTTTTATAATATAAGAAAATAATTTTGGATATATAGATTTAGCTATATTTATATAGACTTTTTCCTAAATTTATGATAATATATTTGTAAATTTTGTAAACAATAAAAAAAGAAAAAAGTATGCAAAGATGAAAATAAAATAAAATTGCATGTATTAGAAAAATAAGGGAGATGAAAAATTTGAGCAATAAATTTTATGTAACAACACCAATCTATTATCCAAGTGGAAAATTTCATATAGGAACAGCCTATACAACCGTATTAGCAGACTCTATGAGAAGATATCATAAATTAAAAGGTGAAGACACATATATGCTTACAGGAACAGATGAACATGGACAAAAAATTCAAGGAATAGCAGAAAAAAATGGTAAAGCACCAAAAGAATATGTGGATGAAATGGCTGCACAGGCAAAAGAATTATGGGCAAAGATGGGAGTTCAGTATAATGACTTCATTCAAACAACAGAAGAAAGACATACCAAAATTGTTCAAAAAATATTTGATAGATTTATGGAACAAGGAGACATCTATAAAGGGGAATATGAAGGTTGGTATTGTGTACCATGTGAAACCTATTTTACAGAAACGCAATTAGTAGATGGAAAATGCCCAGACTGTGGTAGAGAAGTTAAATTAATGAAAGAAGAAGCCTATTTCTTTAACATGAAGAAATATGTAGATAGATTAGTAAAATATTATGATGAGCATCCTGATTTTATCAAGCCAGCATTTCGAAAAAACGAAATGATAAATAACTTTATTAAGCCAGGATTAGAAGATTTATGTGTTACAAGAACCAGTTTTGATTGGGGAATTAAAGTATTAAAAGATCCAAAACATGTTATCTATGTATGGTTAGATGCCCTAACCAACTATTTAACAGCTTTGGGATATATGTCTGATGATGATACATTATTTAAAAAATACTGGCCAGCAGATTTACAAATTGTTGGAAAAGATATTGCTAGATTCCACTTAATTTATTGGCCAATATTCTTAATGGCGTTAGATTTACCATTACCAAAGACCATTTTAGTGCATAACTGGATTATGATGAAAGATGGTAAAATGTCAAAATCAAAAGGAAATGTGATTTATCCAGAAACCTTAATTGATAGATATGGACTAGATCCAACTAGATATTTCTTACTTAGAGAAATGCCAGTTAACCAAGACGGAATCTTTTCACCAGAAGCATATGTAGAAAGATATAATTTTGACTTATGTAATGATTTAAGCAATTTAGTCAATAGAACGGTATCAATGGTAAATAAATATTTTGAAGGAAATGTTCCTGAATATAATGGAACACCAAATGCAGTAGATAAAGAATTAGAAGACTATGCTACAGAAAAAATCAAAAAGTTCGAGGAAAAATTAAATGAATATGAAATCGCAAATGCTTTGCAAGAAATATGGGATTTAATCGCAAGAACTAATAAATATATTGATGAAACAATGCCTTGGGCTTTAACCAAAGAAGAAAAAACAGAAGAATTAAAATCTGCAATGTATCATTTGATTGAAAACCTAAGAAAAATTGCCATTTTAATAAAACCATTTATGACAGATACAGCCAATAATATTCTAAGACAAATTGGTATAACAGATGTTGATAGTATCAGATGGGATGATATTTATGCATATGATACTTTAAAAGATATGAAGGTAATTGAAAAAGGAGAACCTATTTTCATGAGATTAAAAGTAGAAGATGAAGTTGAATACTTAAAATCTGTTATGAAAAAAGATTAGAAACAATTTGGGGCATTTGGGGACGTTTCTGTTTGGATATTTTGTTTACTAAGTTGTAAACAAAATATCCAAACAGAAACGTCCCCAAATGCCCCAAAAGGACAAAAAATTTTTTATATATTCTATATGAATTTTTGACAAAATAGTATATAATATAAACGAAAAATAGAAATTTATAGGAAAAAGAATATGAAGGAAGAAAAAAACATGTCTTTAGTGCCTGCAAAATTTAAATTTACCACAAAAGAAAAGACTTTAATGGTAGTTATTATAGTGCTAATGGTTGTAGGAATTGTTGCTACATGGATAAATTGTGTAAACATCATGAAAGTAAATGCAGAATATGAACTAGCCTATCAACAATATCAAGAAGCACTTTTAAAAGAGCAGGAAGAAGCTGAGAAAAAAAGACAAGAAAAATTACCAAAGTTAACAGAAATTGGAATAGAAAATATGAATCATATATATAGTTCTGATACCAAACGTGCTTTTTTAACATTTGATGATGGACCATCTAGCAATACGAATCAAATATTAGATATATTAAATGAAAGAGGGATTAAAGCGACCTTTTTTGTATTGGGGTCAAATGTTGAAAAAAATCCAGAGATGGTAAAAAGAATGTATGATGAAGGACATTTTATTGCGAATCATGGATATTCACATGTATATGAAACAATTTATCAATCACCACAAACTGTATTAGATGAATATAACAAATGTAATCAAATGGTAAGAGATGCGATTGGAGAACAAGAATATAATTCACATTTGTTCCGATTCCCAGGAGGATTAGTAGGTGGGAAATATGCAGACATAAAAAATCAAGCAAATGATTTATTGCTACAAAATAATATTGTACATGTTGACTGGAATGCATTAAATGGAGATTCTGAAACAACAAGTCCTACCATTGAATATGAAATGCAACGAATTCAAGAAACAGTGGGAGATAAGCAAAGTGTAGTCATATTAATGCATGATGCCCAAGCTAAAAAAGTAACTGTGGAAGCTTTGCCAAGTATGATTGATTATTTGAAAGAACAAGGATATGAATTTAAGAATTTTTATGAAATTATAAAATAGAAAGGAGCCATTGTTTTGCCAAAGAAAACAGGAGAAAAGATAGATGAAATCAAAGAAAAATTGGACTATTTGGGATTAAATTTAGAAGATGCCAAAAATCAATTTGAAAATTATGAACCATTAAAATTTAGAGTACCGAAATTTTATGATGAAAAACAATATAGACAATATCGATATATACCAATTAAAGATATACAAATCTTATTAACACCAACCAATCGATTAGATGATATACAAGAAAAATATAAAAAAGCAAGTCCGATATCTGAATATTTAGATACAGAAGATGAAAAAAACTTCATAAAACATACAACTTTTTTACGTATGTTAAAAGAATTAAGAGTAGAAGAAGTAGAAAAAGTGCAAGAAGAACAAACAAAATTAAATAAAAAGATTCCGTTCAAAGTAAAATTTGAAGGAAATTATTTATGGCAAATTTATTATTCAGAAGATACGGACCAATATTTTATGTTGGTTCCAACAGAAGATACAGATTATTCAACCTTTTTCTTTTTATTAAAAAAACAATTAGAAAAAAAGAAAACAGGAAAAATATTTGTACCAATTCGAAATGTCAGTTATAGTAATACGTATTATAAAAAGTCAGAATTTGAAGACTTAGAAAATTATTTATGGTTATTTACAAAAGATTGGCCATTGATTTATGAAGTATATGACAAAAGTGGAAAGCTATCCATTCATATTGTAGGAGAAACAGAAGTATATGGAAAAATTAGAAGTCCATATAAAATTAAAATTAGTAGTTTAGTAGAAGCAACACAATTCTATAAATTATTAAAAGCAATGTTTATTTTACAAACAGAATTGCCACACTATTTTGAATTTACAACCAATATTACAAAAGGTGGAGAACTAGAATTTTATAATAATGACTATAAACTAGAATATGAAAATATTGCTCAATGGATAAATGATGAGTATGAAGTAGGAATAGAAAAACAAGAGTTAATTGGTGAATTATTAGAGGAAAACAAAAAGAAATTAGATAATTTAAAAATCATTGCTGCTTCACAAGAAATAGAATATTTAGCAAAAGAAAAGCAAATTTCTACTTTTTTAGAATGTAAGAAAACTTTTTTTGGTAAATTTAAATATTATTTTAAATATAGTAAAAAGAATAAAAAGCAGACAATGAAAGATAATATGTTAGAGGAAAAGGAAGAAGAAAATATAACAGAAAAAAGCACTTCTAAAACTGAGAAAGAAAAATCAAAAAATACAAAAAAAACATCAACAAAAAAGGAAAATTATACAATAGAAGAATTAATAGAGCTATATAAGGCATATGAATTAGATGAAACAGAATTAAAAAATATATTAATGGATGTGAATGCTCTAAAATTAAAAAATAAAAATATGCAAAAGAAAATAGAAAATGCAACGAATTTCATACAAGAAATTGATAATCATAAAAGAAGCATATTTGAATTCTGGAAGTATAGTAATAAAGATGAAGTAGCATCTCTAGCAGAAGGAGAGGAAGAAGAAGTTAATATCATCAAAAAGGTAACAAAAGTATTTGATTATCATCAAGATTTAGAGGATTTTGGAAATACCATGGACCAGGTAGAAAGAAAAGCATTAACCAAAAGTGAAACAGATAGTATATATTTAACAACAACCAATATTTTACCTTTATTAAACAAAGTAAAGAATAATGAGGTATTACCAAAAGAAATTGAAAACAATTTAAAAGAATTGAAAAAAGAAGCACAAGAAGAAAATGTATTACATGAAATAGAAGAATTTGATATATTTGGTGGAATGTCGCAAGATGCAACAAAGGTCTCAAAAATAGCTAATAAAAACCATAGAGAAATTGCAAAAGATAAATTTAATATCCTTGAAATTAATAAAAATACAAAACAAATAGGATATAAATTGGCTCTAGAAACAGTTGTGGATAATATAAAAAAAGCTTTAGATAAAGTGGTTATTATTGATAATTTACCAGTATATAAAATATTAGATAATGAAAAATTAGATCCTAAAAATATCAATATTTTTAATATAAATCCTGAAAATGAAATTCATGAAAATATTAAAGATAAGGGAAATAAGTTTAATTTATATAAAATTAATGTAAAAAGAGGAATGAATGGAATTAGTTATACCAATATCATTTTCTATGACAATCAAAATAAAACATTACCAATTGGACAAGATATATCAACTAAAATATTAGTAGACTTGTCAAAGGTAGAGTTAAAATTAATCAATAGAACATCATTTAAAATGACAGAAATAGAAGATGAGAAAGATGACTTTTCAAAAGTAAATGTAAAAACATTTCAAGTTTTTGAATATGATGTCATTTTAAAAGAAGAAAATAATAAACAAGAAGCAAAAGAAATCAAACAAGATGAAGAAGAAAATGGAAATTCAAAATAGTAAAAATAAGAACCTGCCCCACATAGCAATCAAAGATTGTAGCCCTAGTACCCAAAAAAACTTGTTGTCTAAAACAATAAAAAGGCATATAATGAAATGTTATATGCTTTTTTTATTGAATGGAAAAAATTTAAATGTACTATTGTTGTTTTTAACAAAACTTTCTCTAAAACATAGTATATAAGAAAAGAAAGAGGAGGAAGTTATGTTTAAAAAAATTATATCAGGAATTATTATATTTACATTTGTATTTTGCATTCAAGTAAATCATACTTATGCATTATCGCCTGCTTCGAATTTAACATATCAAGGAATTGATGTTAGTAATTGGCAAGGATATATCAATTATGCAGAAGTAAGAAATGCTGGGATACAGGTTGTATACATAAAGGCAAGTCAAGGAACCAATATAAAAGATGCGTATTTTGATATCAATTATGAAAATGCAAAAGCTAATGGATTACGTGTAGGATTTTATCATTACTTAACAGCAACAACTACACAACAAGCAGTGGAAGAAGCAAATCATTTTGTATCTGTGATTTCTGGAAAAATACCAGATTGTAAATTGGTATTAGATTATGAAACTTTTGGAGGTGTAGAAAGAGAAGAAATCAATAATATTGCTAGAACTTTTATGCAACGTGTAGAAGAACTAACCAATAAAGAAGTTATTTTGTATAGTGATTTATCAAATGCCAGAAATACATTTGATACAAGTCTAGCAGAAGACTATGAGTTATGGATTGCTTATTATGAAAATAGAAATAATCTTATTAACATAGAAACCAGTTGGAATACATATATCGGCATTCAATACACAGATAGAGGCAGAGTAAATGGAATTAATGGTAGTGTAGACAGAGATTTATACACAGAAGAAATCTTTTTAGATGAAACTTCTGAAATTACAAATAATAGTGGAAATACCTCTCAGAAGAATACAGAAAGTGTAGAATATACCGTACAAAGTGGAGATACTTTAAGTGCCATTGCAAGAAGATATGGCACAACTGTGCAAGAATTAGTGGATATCAACAATATACAAAATCCAGATTTAATTTATCCAGGGGAAAAACTAAGAATTCTTACAAATTCTACAATACCAGGAAATGAAGAAAGAGGAACAGGAGATATTATTTATACAGTTCAAAGAGGAAATACTTTGTCTCAAATAGCAAGAGAATACAATGTGAGTGTAGAACATATTGTGGAATTAAATGATATAGAAAATCCAAACCTAATTTATCCAGGACAAAAATTAAGAATTACAGAAAGTGATGTAACAGATTTATCACCAGTAGATAATACCATTCAAGTATATTATGTTGTAAAAGAAGGAGATACATTAAATGGAATTGCTAGAAGATTTGGAATTACTTTAAATGAAATTTTACAATATAATGATATCCAAAATCCAAATTTAATCTATCCAGGGCAAACAATTAAAATTGTGTAAGTTAAAGTTCAGACCCCAATAATGTATATTTAACCTTTCCACATTTTACCAGAACTGCAACTGTAAAAATGAAACTTTTAAAAAAGTTAAAATTTTTCTAGACTTTTTTTTAGATATGTGCTAATATATATTAGTACATATTTTTTATGCCGATGTGGCGGAATTGGTAGACGCACTGGACTCAAAATCCAGCGGGAAACCATGTGGGTTCGAGTCCCACCATCGGTACCAGTTTATACTTCACAAAAGTGGAGTATATTTTTTACAGAAATATCAAACAAATTTTCGCAAAAGTGTTGCAATTTATAAAGACCTATAATATAATGCCAATAATCAAAAAGGAGATGATGGATATGAATCACCTAGAAAAAAACGAAACATATGATAATCGTACTTTTGAAGATATCAAACACATTGATGAAAATGGAATTGAATATTGGTATGCAAGAGAACTACAAAAGGTTTTGGATTATAAAGAATGGAGAAAATTTGAAAGTGTCATAAAGAAAGCTAAGGAGGCATGTCAAAATACTGGTATTAGTACATTTGAACATTTTGTCGAAGCCGACAAGTTGTCAAAACGTGCTAATAATGCGAAAGTTGTAATTAAAGATTACAAGCTAACCCGTTATGCATGTTATTTAATAGCACAAAATGGTGATACAAGAAAGAAAGTAATTGCCTTAGCACAAACATATTTTGCAATTCAAACGAGAAAACAAGAGATAAGTGAAAAAGAATATAGTTTACTAACAGAAGATGAAAAAAGATTTTATCAAAGAGATTTGACAAGAAAAGGTAATTATTCGCTTAATCAAACAGCAAAAAACGCAGGTGTTAGAAATTTTGACAAATTTCATAATTCTGGATATAAAGGTTTATACAATGGAGAAACAGCTGATGATATTGCTAAAAGAAAAGGATTGAGATATAGAGAAGACATTTTAGATAATATGGGGAGTGAGGAACTTGCAGCAAATCTTTTTCGTATTACACAAACTGAATCAAGATTAAAAAGAGATAAAGTTGATACTGAAAAGAAAGCTTGTGATACTCATAATAAAATTGGAAAAATAGTCAGAAAAGCTATTAAAGAAGCAGGACGGAACAATGCCAGAAGATTTGCCAACACCTGAGAAAAGTTTAAAGCAACTTGAAAAAGAAAATAAGAAGATGTTAAAAAATAATGAAATTAAGTGATAATGATGTAAGCAAAATAAATTTTATCTATATTGTAAAAAACAAAACTTATTGATATAATTTATAAAATGAAAAAAAGGAGAAAGAAAAATGAGTAATGAAGAATTAGAAAAAGAAATTATAAAAATTAAAGAAAGAAACAAAAGAGTAGAATTAGATAAAAATGGGAAACAAGTTGGACAAGAAAAATTTGTATTTGTATATTAACATATATAGTAGTAATCATCTATTCAAATATGATAAATAAATTTACAAATGTAGCATTAAGTTCATTAGTTCCTGTTATCGGTTTTGCTTTGTCTACATTATCTTTAAAATTAGTAAGAAGTGTTTGGGAGAAGAAGGTAAATAAAGAATAAATATTGTAAGATAAAAGAATACATGATAAGATATAAGCAAATAATAAAAGGGGATTGTTAAATTTTATAGAGCATAAATTGCTCAAGATGGGAGGAATTTTCTATGAAAAAAGATTTAGGTGTAAAACCTTATGTATTTCCTATGCCAGTGTTAATGATTGCAACGTATGGAGAAAATGATAAGGTAGATGTTATGAATATGGCCTGGGGAGGTATTTGTGACAATAATATGGTAGCTTTAAATATTACAGAAAGCCACAAAACAGCTAAAAATATAAAAGAAAGAAAAGCCTTTACATTAAGTATAGCAGATGTAGACCATCTAGAAGAATCAGACTTTTTTGGAACAGCATCTGGAAACACAATGGAAGATAAATTTGAAAGAACAGGAATGCATGCTACAAAAAGTACAAGAGTAGATGCACCAATTATTGAAGAATATCCAATTACCTTAGAATGTAAAGTGGCAGAATTACAACATGAATCTTATGGTTTCAGAGTTTTAGGAGAAATTGTAAATGTTGTAGCTGATGAAAAGGTTTTAGATGAAAATGGAAAAGTAGACCCTACGAAAATTAATGCTTTTGTATTTGACCAATATAAAAATGGATATTACAAAATTGGAGAAAAAGTAGGACAAGCATGGAGTAGTGGAAAAAAATTTATGAATAAATAATGAAAGATTTAAAAAGTACCAAATATAGATAATTGGTACTTTTTTAGATTTAGATATTTTATATTAATAAAAATTTATAATATATTTTACAAAAAACTATTGACTTAAAGTAAACTCTAAGTGATATAAAATAAGTATGTATAAAGATGATGTTTTCATATATAAAAAATAAAAAGTTATAATGAGGGGAGTATTGGAATGGAATATAGAACAAATCGTAGAACAGGAGATAAAATTAGTATTATAGGATTAGGGGCTAGTTCTATCTCACAAGCAGGAGAAAAAGAAGGAATAGAAACTTTAAAAATGGCATTTGATAATGGAATTAATTATTTTGATTTAGCAGGTGGAGATGCAGAATGTTTTCCGTATTATGGAAAAGCTTTTGAAAGTGTGAGAGATAAAGTTATATATCAAGTCCATTTTGGAGCAAATTATGAAACAGGAAGTTATGGTTGGACAACCAATTTAGAAAAAGTAAAAAAATCCATTACATGGCAATTGGAGCAATTAAAAACAAACTATATTGATTATGGATTTATTCATTGTATAGATGAAGAAAGTGATTGGAATGTATATCAAAAAAATGGTATATTAGACTATATTAAAGAGTTAAAAGAAAGAGGAATAGTAAAACATATTGGTATTTCTTCTCATACACCAGAATTAGTACATAAAGCATTAGACACAGGATTAATTGATATGGTAATGTTTAGTATTAATCCAGCATATGACTATGAGCAAGGGACATATGCTAATGGTAGTGTCAATGAAAGAATGGAATTATATAGAAGATGTGAGGCAGAAGGAGTAGGAATATCTGTTATGAAAGCATTTTCTAGTGGACAATTATTAGATGAAAGAACTTCTCCATTTGGAAAAGCACTTACCAAAATGCAATGTATACAATATGCTTTAGATAAACCAGGTGTGTTGACAGTACTTCCAGGAATTAGAGGGAAAGAAGATTTAAAAGAAATTTTACAATTTAATAAAGCAACTGATGAAGAAAAAGATTATTCAATCATTAGTGAATTTACACCACCAGAAGCAACAGGAAAATGTGTATATTGTAATCACTGCGAACCTTGTCCTATGGGATTAGATATAGGGTTGATTAATAAATATTATGATTTATCAAAAGCAGGAGATATATTAGCAAAAGACCATTATAAAAACTTAGAAAAAACAGCAAAAGATTGTATTCAATGTGGGCATTGTAATACAAGATGTCCATTCAAAGTTGACCAAATGAATAAAATGAAGGAAATAGAAAATTATTTTGAAAATATCTAAAATGAAGGAAATAGAAAATTATTTTGAAAATATCTAAAATGAAGGAAATAGAAAATTATTTTGAAAATATCTAA
>CALXZX010000021.1 GCA_944393375.1 uncultured Clostridia bacterium
AAAAGAGTTGCAAATAGGAGGGTTAATATGCAATGGTTTAAAGTTCCAGAAAAAATATATTTTGAAGCAGGTTCAATTGCTTATTTAGAGAAAATGCCAAATATTGAAAGAGCATTTATTGTAACAGATCCAGGAATGGTAAAATTAGGATATGTAGATAAAATTTTATATCACCTAAGAAATAGACAACATTATGTGCATTCAGAAATCTTTAGTGAAGTAGAATCAGATCCATCATTTGATACCATCATGAAAGGTGTTGAAGCGATGAAAAACTTCAAACCAGATGTCATTATTGCGTTAGGTGGAGGAAGTCCAATTGATGCAGCAAAAGGAATGTGGTTATTCTATGAACATCCAGAAGCAGATCCAGAAGGTTTAAAATTGAAATTTATGGATATTAGAAAACGTACCTATAAATTCCCTAAATTAGGAGAAAAATGTCAAATGGTAGCTATTCCAACAACATCAGGTACAGGTTCAGAGGTAACATCATTTGCCGTTATCACAGATAAAGAGAAAAATAAAAAATATCCATTAGCAGATTATGAATTAACACCAGATGTTGCAATTGTAGATCCAGACTTAGTCATGAGTTTACCAAAATCTATTACAGCAGATACAGGAATGGATGTATTAACACATGCATTAGAAGCATATGTTTCAAATATGGCATCAGATTATACAGATGGACTAGCTGAAAAAGCAGTAGAATTAGTATTCCAATACTTAGAACAAGCATATGATGATGGAACCAATAAAGTGGCTCGTGAAAAAATGCATAATGCAAGTACAATTGCAGGTATGGCTTTCACAAATGCCTTTTTAGGAGTTAACCACTCAATGGCACATAAAATTGGTGCAGAATTCCATTTACCACATGGAAGAATTAATGCGATATTATTACCATATGTGGTAAGATACAATAGCACAAAACCAACAAAATTTGTTTCATTCCCTAAATATGAATATTTCATAGCTGATAAAAAATATTCTGAAATAGCAAAAAAAGCAGGATTAAAAGCAAAAACAGTTGAAGAGGGAATTAGTAGCTTAATAGAAAAAATTAAAGAAATGAATGAACATATGAATATTCCAAAATCATTTAAAGATGCCGGAATTGATGAACAAGAATTTTTATCAAAAGTGGATATGTTAGCAGACAGAGCTTTTGAAGATCAATGTACAACTGCTAACCCAAGAGTACCACTAGTATCAGAAATAAAACAAATCTTATTAGATAGTTATTATGGAAAAGAAGTAAAATAGGAGAGAGATAAATGAGCTTAAAAGATATAGGTAAAAGATTCCAAGAAAAGTTTCTAGGGAGTAAAGGGGAAAAAACACCTGAAGAGGAAGTTAAAGAAAAGGTTATTGAACCAATTCGAGACGAAAATACAGAATTAACAAGTCAAGAAATTGCAACACAAATTATAAAATTGTTAAATCAATATCCTGAAGATAAAAGGAAAGTGATAATAGAAGAATTAAGAAAATCAGATGTCATTTCTTCTGCTATGTTAGTAGGAGCAGCAGTAAAAGCTGTTGATTCTGATGAAATACCAACTGCTTTAGCTGTAGAACTGGGGAGACAGTCGTCTGACAAAACAGCTGTGGGAATACTAGAAAAGGCGAGTATGTCCAGAGATGATAGATTAAAAATAATAGAAACTTTAGCAGATAATAAATTAAAAGAAGATGCTATTTGTAAAGAACTAGGTGGGATTTATCATACATTAAAAAGTTTAGAAGTACAGAATGAATTGGCATCAAAAATCAATCATGTAATAGGAATTGTAAAAAGAACAGATAAGATAAATGAACAATTATATAGAGTCGTTGCTAAAAATTTTGCAATTACATATCAGCAAAGAAATGGAGCATTGAGTCTGTATCAGATGGAACAAGTGATTCCTATCAATGAAATGATAAGAGAAAAGATGCCTGAAAAAATCGAAGAAGAATACATGAAGTTGCTTAAAGATGGCGAAGAAAATAAATTTGATATACAAGATGTAAAAGAGAGATTTATGGACCAAATGACTAAAGAAGTCCATGAAAAGGCACAAAAAGAAGAACAACCTGAAAGCACATTTATGAAATTTTTAGGAGAAATTAGTGAAGAAAAAGTAGAAATAGAAGAAGAAGACAAACAAAATCCAGGCAAGAAAATAAAAAAAGAAATAGGACTATTAGAAAAATATATTAGAAAATATAATCCTCAAATTAGCCAAAATGATTTAGAAAGATGTTTAAAAATTGCTAGAGGAGAAGAAGAAGAATTGGTATATGAACCTAAAAAAGAAATCATAGAGGAATCTGCTAAAGATGGAATAAATATAGAAGTATTAGAAGAATGTATAAATTCAGGTTTAATAGATTTATTAGGAAAAATGAAGGAAAAGGATAGAAAGGAAAGTTTAAAGGTAATAACAAATTCATTAGAAAAAAGAATGCAAAAAGAGAAACGTATGCAAATGATAAAAAATGCAAAAGTTGCTCCAAAAGAAGAAACACCTAAAGTAAAAAGAGCAGAATGGGGAGATGATCCTAGATAAAAGCCAATTTGGCTTTTATTTTTTACCCTCTTATAAGTTCATCAAAAAAACACAATTTAAATATGTTTTAGAAACAATTATAGGATAGTATATGCATATACTAAATAGGAACAAACATAAATATCCTATGAGGAGTTGTGATGAAATATGAAAAAAAATAAAGTCAAAGAACTAGGAATTGTAGAGATGAAAAACTTTTTAAGCCATGATGAAAAAATAGAAGAAAAGACAAATACATTTGAAAAAATAATGACCATTTATGAAATGGCTATTACAGAATTAGAAACCAAAATAAATATATTACAAAAAGAGTTTAAAGTATTTTATAACTATGATTTAATTGATCATATTAACACAAGAATAAAACAACCAGATAGCATTGTAAACAAAATGAAGAAAAAAGGATATGAGCTTACATATAAAGAAATGATAGAAAATATTAACGATATTGCAGGGGTTCGAGTTATATGCCAGTTAAAAGATGATATATTTAAAATTAGAAATTTAATTGAAGAAATACCAGGAATTCAAATTGAAAAAGAAAAAGACTATGTAAATCATCCAAAAGAAAGTGGGTATTCAAGTTATCATATGATTGTAAAAGTACCAGTTACTTTATCAAAACAAACGATATATGTAAAAGTAGAAATACAGATACGAACAATGGCAATGGATTTCTGGGCTAGTTTAGAGCATAAGATGAAATATAAAACAGATAAAGAAGTAAATAAGAAAACTTCAAAAGAATTAGTTAATTATGCAAAAATTGTAAATAGAATGGATAATAAAATCATGTTAATGAATAATTAATGTCCATTATGATAATTTTTGAAATTATCCATAAAAACTATATTAATAATTAATACTATATCATAAAAAAGAATGAAAGGTATCTAATAGTGGTTCTCAAAAGTAATTTAGGATTTTCTATTGGATTCCTTGATTTTTTTTGTAACATAGTTTCATTTTATTGGACATTTTGCAAATTTTGTGCTATACTATTACTTTATCTAACAATTTCTAAAAATGTCCAAAAAGAAACGTCCCCAATGGACATTTTTTTTAAATAAAGAGAAGGATTTATGTAAAATACGTCGAATAATATAATTATGTATAGTTGTGTGAAATATTTTAAGAAAGGAGAAAATAATGGCAAGATATAGTGATGAAATCATTGATGATGTAAGACAGTCTAATGATATTGTAGATGTGATATCACAATATGTAAGACTAAAGAGAAGTGGCAGAAATTATTTTGGTCTATGTCCTTTTCACAATGAAAAATCACCTTCATTTTCAGTATCTCCAGAAAAACAAATATTTCATTGCTTTGGTTGTGGCGTTGGTGGAAATGTATTTACATTTTTGACAAAGATTGAAGGTATCAATTTTGTAGAAGCTGTTCAACTTTTAGCAGAAAGAGCCAATATACAATTACCAACATTAGAGAATAATGTAGATTTAGCAAAAGAAGCTTTAAAAGCAAAGGTATATAAAGTAAATGAATTTACAGTAAAATATTATCATGAAAATTTATATAGACCAGAGTCTAAAATAGCTCAAGAATACATAAAGAAAAGAAAATTATCAAATGAAACATTAAAATCTTTTCAAATTGGATTTTCAGGAAAATTTGATGAATTATATAAAGAATTAAAAAAACAAGGATTTGAAGATAGGGAAATTTTAGAGTCTGGCTTAGTGAATAAAAATGAAAGAGGACAATTTATTGATCGATATCGAAACAGATTAATGTTCCCTATATGTGATGCAAGAGGTAGAGTGATTGCTTTTGGAGGAAGAGTGCTAGATGATTCAAAACCGAAATACATAAACTCTCCTGAAAATATTGTATATAGTAAGGGAAGACATCTATATGGATTAAATGTTGCCAAAAAATATGATATCAAGAAAAGACTACTGATTGTAGAAGGATATATGGATGTGGTTTCTCTTCATCAAAGGGATATTCATAATGTAGTTGCCTCTTTAGGAACAGCACTAACCCAACAACAGGGATATTTGCTTCGAAATAATACAGAGCAAATTATTCTAAGTTATGATTCAGATGAAGCTGGACAAACTGCCAAAGTAAGAGCAATGGAAATATTGCAAAATATGGGGTGCGATATTCGAGTCTTACAAATGGAAGGCGCAAAAGACCCAGATGAATATGTTATTAAATATGGAAATGCAAGGTTTCAAAATTTAGTAGACAAAGCAATTTCTGTTATCGAATTTAAAGTTAAAATATTAAGACAATCTTTGAATTTAGAAAGCACGAATGACAAAATAAAGTTTTTAAATGAGATAGCAAAATTAATTTCAAAGATTGATAACAGCATGGAAAGAGAAGTATATATAGAAAAAATAGCAAAAGAATATGATGTTTCAAAAGAAGCAATTTATGCAGAAGTAAACAAATTGACATATAAAGAAAGTAAAGATGAAAAAGTATTAAGCAAAACAAGACCAGTTGTAAGACACATAGAAAAAAAAGAAACAGGCAATGTATCAGAAGCTACAAAACGAAAAGAAAATACAGTTTTAGCCATTTTACTTTCAGGAGATAGAAATATTTATGAAATTATTAAACAAAATATTGCGATTAAAGACTTTAAATATGAAATAGATAAGAAGATTGCTGAAAAATTGTATGAAGAATTTGAAAATGGAAATAGTAATATAAATAGTATTATTGATGATTTATCAGAAGAAGAACAAAATCATATTACTATGATAATGGCAGAAGATTATGGAATTGATGATGTAGAAAAAGCAATTGATGATATCATACAAAGTTATGAAAAAGATAAATTAAATGAAAGAAAACTTGAAATTTTAGAATTGTTAGAAAAAAATACAACTGAAGAAACGCAAAAGAAGGAATTGGAAAAAGAGCTAAATGATATTATTATCAGATTAGCCAAAATTAGATAGGGGTGAATAAAAAATGGCAAAAAAAGAAGAAAATAAACAAGAAGAATTAAAACAAGAAGAAAAAATTGAAAAGATTGAAAAAGTAAGAAAAAAGGCACATAAGAAAGCAGAAGAAGTAGAACAATCAAAAAAAGAGGAACATGCAGAAGAATCAGAAGAAACAAAAAAATTAAAAGAAGAAAAAGTAAATAATATATTAAAAAAAGCAAAAGAAAAAGGAAAAATTACCATAGGTGATTTGGCATCTGAGTTAGATGATGTAAATCCAGATCAAATTGATAAAGTTTTTGATGCTTTTGAAGAATTAGGTGTGGATTTATTACAAGATGATATGGATGAAGAACCAGATATTGAGGACTTAAAAGAAGTTGAAGATTTAAAATTAGATGAAATTACAGATACTAGTTATGAAGGAATTAATGTTGATGACCCTGTAAGAATGTATTTAAGAGAAATTGGAAGAATTCCACTACTTACTTTTGACGAAGAATTAGATTTGGCTAAGAAAGTATTACAAGGAGATGAAGAAGCAAAACAAAAACTAGCAGAATCAAATTTAAGATTAGTTGTTAGTATTGCCAAAAAATATGTAGGAAGAGGAATGTTATTCTTAGATTTAATACAAGAAGGAAATATGGGATTAATCAAAGCTGTTGAAAAATTTGATTATACAAAAGGATTTAAGTTTAGTACGTATGCAACATGGTGGATTAGACAAGCGATTACAAGAGCGATTGCAGACCAAGCAAGAACAATCAGAATTCCTGTACACATGGTAGAAACAATCAATAAATTGATTAGAACTTCTAGACATCTATTACAACAATTAGGTAGAGAACCAACCCCAGAAGAAATTGCAGCTGAAATGGAAATACCAGTAGAAAAAGTAATAGAAATTCAAAAAATTGCACAAGACCCAGTATCATTGGAAACACCAATAGGTGAAGAAGATGATAGCCATTTAGGTGACTTTATACAAGATGATGATTCTCCAGCACCTCAAGACTCAGCAGCGTATACAATGCTTAGAGAACAATTAGAGGAAGTAATGAATACATTAACACCAAGAGAAGCAAAAGTATTAAAATTAAGATTTGGATTAGAAGATGGAAAATCAAGAACACTAGAAGAAGTAGGAAGAGAATTCCAAGTAACCAGAGAAAGAATTAGACAAATTGAAGCAAAAGCATTAAGAAAATTAAGACATCCTAGTAGGAGTAAGAAGTTGAGAGATTACATGGGATAAATTTGAAAGATAACCGTCATTTGGCGTTGTTAACCTGCATTTTAAATTTAATCACCGTACATAAAGTACGCCTCATAAATTTAAAATTTGCTTGCCTAGCCAAATATCGATTCTCTTCCAAATTGAATTATAAAAAATATTGGAGGAAATTATGGAGCAGTTAGTTGATTTTTGGAATAGACTAACATCTATACAAATTGTAGATATTATTATAGCTATTGGAATTATTGTATTCTTTAGAATATTAAGTGGCACATTTTCCTATATGATTATTAGAATATTTAAAATAAAGACTAAAAAAGCAAAAGAAATAAAAGAAAGTGCATTTTTTAAACCTTTAAAAGTATTTTTCATCATTTTAGGAATTTATCTAGCTATCGTATTTTTGAGAGTACCATTGCAAATAAATGAACAAGTAATGGATATTGTAACAAAGGCCTTTAAGATTATCAGTGTAATAGAAATGGCAGTAGGATTAGCAAATAGCTTTACTTCAAAAACTATTTTAGGAAAAAAATTAAGAAAAAGCCTAAGTCAGAAAATGGATGATACTGTATTTGAATTTGTATTAAAAGTGACAAGAGTATTCATCTATATTGTTGCTATATTTTTAGTATTAGCAATTTTAGAAATTAATCTAACAGGATTAATTGCAGGATTAGGATTAGGTGGTGTCATTGTAACACTTGCTGCACAAGATACTGCGAAAAACTTATTTGGTGGAGTTGTTATTTTTATTGATAAACCATTTGTAGTTGGTGATTGGATTGAAATGGATAATTATGAAGGAACTATCGAAGATATTACCTTTAGAACAACGAGAATTAGGACATTTGAAAATGCATTAGTTAATATTCCAAATGCCATTATTGCAGATGCTTCTGTAACTAATTGGAGTAAAATGGAAAAAAGAAGATATAAAACAAACTTATGTGTAGAATTAGACACACCTTTAGAAAAATTAGAATTATTAAAAGCAAGAATTGAAAAAATGTTACAAGAAAGAGAAAGTGTCTATGATGATTCTATTATTGTAAGATTTGACCAAATAACAGATAATGGAATTAATATATTGATTTATACATATACAAATTCTGTTAGTTATGCAAGTTATTTAAAAGAAGTAGAAGATATCAATATGAAAATAATGAAAATATTAAGAGAAGAAAATATTGAGTTGGCATATGATACTAAAACTGTATATGTTAAAAATTAAAAACAGATTAACTACACTAAATACTAGTGTAGTTATTTTTCATTGAATAGAAAAAAGTGTTTTTTCTTTCAATAAAAATAAAAATCTGTTCACAGTATAGACATAAAACTTATGTATAATATATAATAAAAATGAGAAAAAATAGGAGTGATATATATGCTAAATAACTGTATTTTAGTTGTAGATGATGAACAAAGAATGAGAAAATTAATAAAAGACTTTTTAGCAGCAAAGGGATATAGTATATTAGAAGCAGAAGATGGTGAAAAAGGATTAGAAGTTTATGAGGAAAACAAAAATAAAATCAGCTTAATTTTATTAGATGTTATGATGCCTAAATTAGATGGTTGGTCAGTGCTAAGACAAATTAGACAAGAGTCAAAAGTACCAATTATCATGTTAACTGCAAGAGGAGAAGAACAAGATGAATTATTTGGATTTGAACTAGGAGTTGATGAATATATTTCTAAACCTTTTAGTCCTAAAATTTTAGTTGCACGTGTGGAAGCTATATTAAAAAGAACAAATCAAGATGAAAAAGAGGTAAAAGATTATGGTGGGATTGAAATTGATAAAGAAGGAAGAACTGTCAAAGTAGATGGAAAACCAATTGAATTAAGTTTGAGAGAATATGAATTATTAACCTACTTAGTGGATAATGAAAATATAGCTTTATCAAGAGATAAAATATTGAATAATGTATGGAATTATGATTATTATGGAGATTCCAGAACAATTGATAGTCATATTAAGAAAATAAGACATAAATTAGGAAAAAAAGGAAAATATATTCAAACAATGAGAGGCGTTGGATATAAATTTGAGGTAAAATAAATTTACCTAAGGATGGGAATAAAAATGGGAAAAATAAGAAATGCATTAAAATCAGTAAGAGTTAAATTATTTTTAATGTTGTCATTAATCATACTACTAATTATATTATTTTTAATCTTAGTAAATAATTTTGTATTTGGACAATTTTATTTATATAGTAAAACAAAAGATTTAAAAGAAGTATATGAGGTGATTAATGATTATTATAATGCACCAACAGATATCGATATTAATTCTGAACTAGAAAAATTAGCAATAAACAACAATTTTGATATTTTAATAAAAGATAATGATGATATCAATGTATTTACATCAAACAAGGATTTTCTATCAACTTTTGGTGAAATGAATGCTATGACAAATGCAATAAATGCTGGTGAATTGATAGAAGAAAATGATAAATTTATTATTAGAAGATTAAAAGAGAAGAAAACAGGAATTTCATATATCTTATTATCTGCTAAATTAGATAATAGCTATTTGTTATATATTCGAATACCAGTTTCTTCAATAGAAGAAAGTGTAAAAATATCTAATAATTTTCTATACTTAATTGCAGGATTTACAATATTAATTTCAGCAGTCATTGTTAATTTTGTAAGTAGAAAATTTACAGAACCAATATTAGAGTTAAATACAATTGCGAAAAATATGTCTAATTTAGATTTTAGTCATAAATATCGAATAACAGATGCAGATGATGAAATTAATAATCTAGGGAAAAGTATTAATTTAATGTCAGATAAATTGGAAAGTACAATTAAACAATTAAGAAGGACAAATATAGAGTTAGAAAGAGATATAGAGGAAAAATCTAAAATTGATGAAATGAGAAAAAGCTTTATATCAGATGTATCACATGAATTAAAAACACCAATTGCATTAATACAAGGGTATAGTGAAGGATTACTAGAAAATGTTAATACAGATGATGAAAGTAGAAAATTTTATGCAGAGGTTATCCTAGATGAAACTAACAAGATGGACAAATTGGTAAAACAATTATTAGAATTAATGAAACTAGAATATGGAAAAAGAGAATTTTCTGACAAAGAATTTAATATAGTGGAATTAGAAAAAGAAGTTATTAGAAAATCAAAAGTTATGCTAGAAGAAAAACAAGTAGAAGTAGAATTAAAATCTCCAGAAGAAATTAATGTCATTGCAGATGATTTCTATATAGAGCAAGTTATTACAAACTATTTAACAAATGCTATTAAACATGTTGAAGAAGTAAATGGAGAGAAAAGTATTGTTATAGAAAATGTTGTCAATGTAGAAAAGAATAAAGTAAAAATTAAAGTATTTAATACAGGTATTAATATAAAAGAGGAAGATTTAACTAGAATTTGGAATCGTTTCTATAAAGTGGATGAATCTAGAAATAGGGCAGATGGAGGAACAGGTATTGGTTTATCATTTGTAAAAGCAATTATGAGTAATTATAAAAATGACTATGGAGTTATTAATAAAGATAATGGAGTTGAATTCTATTTTGAATTGGATTTGAAGATTTAAATTTGACATAAAAAATATGGAATGTTATAATATCTTGGAAAATACCAATCATAACTTCACAAAAAGGAGGAGACATTATGAATGTAGAACGGAAGTATGAGTATTTAAGAGAGGATATTGGAGCTTTATACGAGGAGTATAGAAAGAGATGCAATTTGCCTTCTGTGGAGAGTCCGGAAGAGCAAGTAAAGATTCTCGACGAAAGAAAGATTATCCGTTTGAAAAAACAGATTGAGGATCCGCATGAGAGTTTAACAGCGATAAAAACCAGAATTGAGTGTATTCTGGACACGATGATGTGAAGGTAGAGAAAGGCTTCCTGGCGCAGGATAGCCTTTTTCTTTTTTGCCTAAATGTCGAATTTTGCGATGAAAAATTCTTTACAAATGGAAAAAAATGTATTATTATATACATGTAACATGTTATACATATTTTTATATCAAATATTTAAAATCAAAAAATTTAATTAAAGAGATTTGATCGAATTAAATTTCCAAACAAAGTCAAGATATATTTTTTAAAAGGAGAGCGTATTTATATTATATATACTAGTAAATTTATAAATGTATTGTCTTTCATTATTTCTATTATACTATATTTATTCATAGATGTTTTATATCATAGTAATCTATTAAAAACAGAAAAAATAGAATTTAAAGTCAATTTTACAGCACAAGAAAATTTTATTCAAAATGAAACAATTCATTCAGAAAATTTAGCGAATGATAATGCCAGCATTTTAGATGAAGCAAATAAATTAAATAATTGGTATATACAAATAGATAAAGTATCATTAAAAGCACCCATACAAGAAGGAACAACTAGGGAAATATTAGACGATTATGTGGGGCATTTTGAAGAATCCTCTAAAGATTTAGGAAATATATGCTTAGCTGCGCATAACAGAGGATATAAAAATAATTATTTTAGTCGATTAAAAGAATTGCAGGAAGGAGATGAAATTAAATATACCTATAACGATATAGAAAAAACGTATATTGTAACTAAACATGAGATAATTAAAAATACAGATTGGAGTAATTTAGAACCAACAGAAGAAAATATAATAACATTAATTACCTGTGTCGAAAATGAACCAGAATACAGAAGATGTATACAAGGAATAGAAAAGAAAAGGATGTGAAAATAATTTGTATAAAATAAAAAAAGTTACAAAAATTGTATGTATCATATTTGCTATCATTATATTGAATTTCTTGAATTTTACAAATTCAGTTATAGCAAGTAATATAGATACAGCAAATGTATATGCAGTAGGAGATTGTGGAAATTTACTAACATATAAAGGTGTTACAGTAAAAACCACATACATTGAATATCAAAATGATGGAAAAGTATATCCTGCCTATTGCTTGGATAAAACAAAACCACGGAGCAGAAGAAGGAAGTTATACAGTCTCTGTTGAAAAAGCAATACAAGATGTCATGCTTTGGAAAATTGTAACAAATGGTTATCCATATAAAACAATAGGAGAACTAGGAGTTGCAAATGAGAAAGAGGCATTTACAGCAACAAAACATGCCATTTATAGCTATATTCATGGAAATCAATTAAGTGATTATGGTGCAATTGGAGAAGCTGGACAAAGAACATTAAATGCAATGTATAAAATTATCAATGATGCGAATAACTCTAGTGAGGTACAAATTTCTAATAAAGTAGACATTCAAAAATTGCAAGAAACTTGGAAACAAGATAGTGTGGACTCCCAATATGTTTCTAAAACATATAAAGTAATTGCCAAAACAAATATAGACAAATATACAGTACATGTAACAGATGAAAAAGGTCAGGAGATTGAAGGAATAAAAATAACAGATGAAAAAAATCAAGAAAAAGAAGAATTTAATGCTAATGAAATATTTAAAATATTAATTCCAATCAGAGATATGACAGAAGATAGAACAATTAAAATTAACATAGAAACTAAAGTAGAGACAAAACCAATATTATATGGAAAAGCACCAAATTCCAATTTACAAGATTATGCATTAACAGCATCAACTTACGAAGATGGAACAGGAGAAACACAAGATAATTATAGTAAAAATAAAACAAAATTAATTATTATAAAACAAGATAAAGAAACGGAAGAAAAATTGCAAGGTGTGCAATTTCAATTGTTAGATAAAAATAAAAATGTAATTTACACAAATTTAGAAACAGATGAGAATGGAAGGATAGAGATAGAAAATTTAATTCCAGGGAAGTATTATATAAAAGAAACAAGAACGATTAGTGGTTATGAAATTTATGAAGAACTAATTGAAGTTGATATAAACTTAAATGAAGAAATGACGGTAACAGTCAATAATCATGAAGAAGAAAAACCAGAAGTTGAAAAAACAGAAGATACTCAAGAAGTAACAAGTAAAAGAATTTTACCAGTAACAGGTATGTAATGTGTTAAGGAAACTGTACAAGTTTCCTTTTTTCTATGGATAAACATTATAAAACTATTGAATAAAAAAATAAACTTTGATAGAATATACAAGAAAAGTATATAATAAAAAAGAGAAACAAAAGGGAGCGTATATTTCATGTTTTCACAATTAATTGTATTAGTGATATTAATTTTATTAAATGCCTATTTTGCGGCAAGTGAAATAGCATTTATATCTTTGAATGATGCGAAAATAGAAAAGCAAGCAAAAGAAGGAAATAAAAAGGCAAAACAAATAGAAAAAATGTTAAAAGAACCAAGTAAATTTTTGGCAACCATACAAATCGGAATTACACTTGCGGGATTTCTATCAAGTGCTTTTGCATCAGAAACATTTGCAGATATGTTAGCACCAGTACTAAATAGTTGGATACCATCAGTCAGTATAGGTGTATGGAAAAGTATATCTATCATCATTATTACCATCATATTGTCTTTCTTTACTTTAGTTTTTGGTGAATTGGTACCAAAACGATTAGCAATGAAACATTATGAAAAAATATCATTTGCAACAATTGGTGTTATCAGAGCTATTTCTATTATCACAGCACCATTTGTAAAATTATTGACAGTCGTAACAAATGCAATATCAAGAATATTTGGTGTTGGAGAAAATGAAGAAGAAACGGTTACCGAAGAAGAAATTAAAATGATGGTAAATCAAGGCGAAGAAAAAGGAACGATTGAAGAATCAGAAAAAGAATTGATTAATAATGTTTTTGAATTTAATGATATTACTGTATCTGAGATTATGAGACATAGAAAAGATATCTTTGCAGTGGATATGAGGATTAGTAATGAAGAATTATTAGATGAATTATCACAAGAAGAATATCGATATAGTAGAATTCCTGTATATGATGAAACAATTGATGAAATTAAAGGAATCTTATATGTAAAAGATATATTAAAAAATATTAAAAAGAAAAACTTTAAGGTGAAAAATTTAATAAAAGAAGCGTATTTTGTATCACAAAATCGTTTAATTAATGAAGTATTTAAAGAATTACAAAAAAATAAAATGCAAATAGCAATTGTTGTTGATGAATATGGTGGAACAGCAGGGTTAGTAACAATGGAAGATATATTAGAAGAATTGGTAGGAGATATATATGATGAATATGATGAAGAAGAAAAAGAATATGAAAAAATAGATGAAAATACGTATATATTATCGGGAAGTTTGCCAATTTATGATGTGAACAAATTGCTGGATGCAGGAATTCCTGAAGGAGATTATGATACAATATCAGGATTTTTACAAGAAGAATTGGGAAGAATCCCTGAAGATGAAGAAAAACCAGTGATAGAAACTGAAAAAGTAACCTATAAAATAGAAGAATATGAAGATAAAAGAATATTAAAAGTAAAAGCGTGTAAAAATAATGTAATAGAAACAGATGAAGAAGAAAACGAAGAATAAGGTAGGGAATGAATATGAAGAAAAAATATATTGTTATGATAGTCATTGTGTTATTAATTATCATTGCGATTGCAGGATGGTTTATATATAGGCAAATTGAAAAAAATGGAAGAAAATATGAAATTGAAAAAATTTCGGTTGAAAATTATGAATATTTTATATTAAGACAGGATGGAAAATATGGTGTTATTAACAAAAATGGAGATATTGTAATTAATCCGGAATATATAAATATTATCATACCAAATCCACAAAAAGCAGTTTTTGTATGTTATGACGAGAAGAATGATACAAAAGTATTGAATCAAAACAATGAACAAATATTTTCAGAATATGCACAAATAGAACCAATTAGGTTAAAAAATATAGCAAGTGACTTAATGTATGAGAAAAACTTATTAACTTATAAACGAGATGAAAAATTAGGATTAATAAATTTAGAAGGAGAAGTAATTGCAGAACCTATATATGAAACAATAGAAGGATTACCATATAAAGAAGGAGAATTATTAGTACAATTAGAAGGAAAATATGGTGTTATCAATAATAAAGGAAATGATTTAGTAGAACCAAAATATGATCAAATTACAGTAGATAATTATACAACAACAGAAGATGGATATAAACGTGCAGGATATATTGTTTCTAATACAACAGAAAATGGATATCGATATGGATATGTGGATGTTGATGGAAATGTTTTATTAGAACCTGAATATACAGAAGTTTCGAGAATAATTAATGTAGAAGATAATGACAATATCTATTTAATTGTAGCACAAAATGGACAATATGGAATGGTTAAAAATCAGGAACAAATTATAGGAAATGAATATCAATCTATTTCTTATAATAGTGAAAGCAACACATTAACATTAGAAAAGACAAAACGATATGGAGTTGCAACTTTAGATGGAAAAGTAGTTATACCGGTAGAATTTTCACAAATTGATAGTACAGGAAAATATATCTATGCTACTGATGTAGATGGTAATGTAGAAGTATATCAAGAAGATGGAAATCCTGCTGAAGTAGAAAGTAATATATATATATTAGAAACAGGAAATGAAAATTATCAAATCAAAATAGATAATACACAAGGATCAGCATATAGTATTCTTAATAAGGATGGAGAACAGATAACAACACAAAATTATTCATATATAAACTATTTATATGATAATTATTTCATAGTTTCTGTAACAGGTGGAAAAGTGGGGGTTATTAATGATAAAGAAGAACCAATTATAGAAATACAATATGATTCTATTGAAAAAGTAGAAGGAACAGATTATATTATCACAAGATTATCAGAAAATAATTCAACACAATTATATGACAAGAATTTCAAACAATTATGTGAAATGACAAATGCCATTATTCGATCACAAGAAAATTATGTAAAAATGTACAATGATACAGAAACAAGATATTTTGACTTAGAAGGAAATGAAAAACAAAACACGGAAATATTATCTAACAATCAAATTTATGCAAAATCTCAAGATGGAAAATGGGGATTTGTAGATAAATCTGGAAATGTAGTTGTAGATTATATATATGATAAAACAACAGACTTAAATTCTTATGGATATGCAGGAGTTAAATTAGATGGAAAATGGGGTGTTGTAAACGCAAATGGTGAAGTGATTGTGGAACCAACATATACATTAAATACACAAACAGAACCAGAATTTATAAAAGATTATTATAAAGTAGAATATGGATATGGAGAATTTTACTATACAAAATAGATTCAATTTTGAATCTATTTTTTTGCATTATAATGATTAAATAAACATGAATACGAAAACACCTGATTAAAATATTTTAAAATGTAAATACTATATAAAAAATGAGAAAAGGTGGAAAAAGTGAAATTAGGAATTGCGTTGTCAGGTGGGGGAATTAGAGGGATTGCACATGCAGGAGTGCTAAAAGCTTTAGAAGAAAGTGGTATAAAAATAGAAGCAATAGGAGGAACAAGTTCAGGAGCATTAATTGCTGGATTATATGTCTTAGGATATTCTCCAGAAAATATTTATCATTTGTTTAAAACACATGCAAAAAATATAGTGGGTATGGGACAAAATCCTATATTTTCACGAATACATCAAGTATTTAAAAAAGAGAATACAGGATTTCGAAAAGGAGAAGATTTAGAAGAATTATTTGATGATTTGGCAAAAGAAAAAGGAATACAAACGATTTCGCAAATAAAAAAAATGCCTATATCCATACCAACTGTGGATATAAAAGATGGAAAGGAATATATTTTTACTAATCATATTCCAAATGAAAAAAATGCATACCAAAAATATATAGGAGATATTTCTGTTGGAAAAGCATTAAGGGCAACAAGTAGTTTTCCTGCCGTATTTTGTCCATGTGATTTTAAGGAACACAAATTTTTGGATGGTGGAGCATTAGATAATGTACCAGTGATAGAGGTAAAAAAGCAAGGAATCGAAAAAGTGATAGCTGTTAATTTTAAAGCAGATGATATAACAAAGAATAGCAATTATATGGATATTGCTATGAGAACAATTGACTTAATGGGAAACAAAATAGCAGAAGAAAATTTAAAGCAAAGTGATTACATCTTAACAATAGGAACAGATAAAGTAGGTTTGTTAGATGTCAAAAAATTAGATAGCTGTTATCAATATGGATATGAAACAACAATAAAGGAGATAAATAAAATAAAAGAAATAATCCAAGAAAAGTAGCATAAAATAAGATGAGAGTTTTTAGTAAAGGTTGGAAAATTCGTTTTTTCAACCATTTTGTATATCAAGAAAGGAAGAATAAAAATGAAGATAAGATATTTTGATAATGCAGCTACAACAAAGGTAAAAAAGGAAGTCGTGGATAAAATGTTTCCCTATTTTGTGGAAACTTATGGAAATCCGTCATCATTATATACAATAGGAAGAATAGCAAAAGTGGGAATAGAAGAAGCGAGAAAACAAGTTGCTAACTTAATCAATAGTGATAAAAATGAAATTTATTTTACAAGTGGAGGAACTGAAAGTGATAATACAGCATTAAAAGGAATCATGTATCTAAATAAAAATAAAGGAAAACATATAATAACAACAAAAATAGAACATCATGCGATATTAAATACTTGCAAAACACTAGAAGAAGATGGATTTAAGGTAACCTATTTGAATGTAGATAAAGATGGAATTATCAATTTAGAAGAACTTGTAAATTCCATAACGGAAGATACGGTATTGATTAGTGTTATGTTTGCTAATAATGAGATTGGTTCCATTGAGCCAATCAAAGAAATAGGAAAAATTGCAAAAGAAAAAGGAATTATATTTCATACAGATGCTGTTCAAGCTTGTGGAAATGTAAAAATTGATGTGAAAGAAATGAATATTGATATGTTATCTTTGTCAGGACATAAAATAGGAGCACCTAAAGGAATAGGAGCATTATATGTCGGTAAAAATATCGAATTCAAAAATCTAATTGATGGAGGACACCAAGAAAGGGACAAAAGAGCAGGAACTGAAAATGTACCTGGAATGATAGGATTAGGAGAAGCTTGTAAAATTGCGAAAAATAATATGGAAACACATGTTGAAAAATTAAAAAAACTAAGAGATATATATTTTTCTGAAATACAAAATCAGATTCCAGATATAAAAATAAACGGTTCTATGGAGCATAGATTGCCAGGAAATAGCAATATATCATTCAGGGGAGTAAATGGTAGCGAATTACTAATGAAATTGGATGAAAAAGGAATTTGTGCATCAGCAGGAAGCGCTTGTTCTTCAGGAAGTAGTATGCCGTCACATGTATTAACTGCTATTGGATTACCAAGTGAATATGTAGAAGGAACCTTACGAGTGACTTTTGGAGATGAAAATACGAAAGAAGATGTAGAATATTTAGTAAATAATTTGACGCAAATTGTAAAAGAAATAAGAAATGAGAATATATAATAAATAATATGTATTATTTAATCTAAGATAGATTCTTATTATTTTTCACACCTTGTGTGTTGCAATCTACCAAATGAAAAAATACTGCTGATTGCTTCAATCCACTCACTTTGTTTATTTGATTGCTTATGTGATATTTAAATAATAAAAATCTATCTTATAGTATTAAATCAATAAAAAATTTTAAAATTGCTAAAAGTTAACTCCTAAAATGGCTAAACTTGTTTTTATTCCATCAACAGCAGCAGACATGATACCTCCGGCATATCCAGCACCTTCTCCACAAGGGTAAATTCCTTCTATATTGGATACAAAATTAGTGCTTCTAGGAATTTTTACAGGAGAAGAACTTCTAGTTTCAACACCAGTTAAAATACTATCAGGATGAGCAAATCCTTGTAGTTTTTTATCAAAATATAAAATGCCTTCTTTTAAGGTAGAAGAAACAAATTCTGGAAGAATTTCATTCAAATTTGATAAGGTTGTTCCAGGTAAATAAGAAGGAATAACAAGACCAATGGTAGAAGATTTTTGATTATTTAAAAAGTCTTCTACTTTTTGGATAGGTGCATAATAATTAGAACCACCTAAAATAAATGCTTTTTCTTCTAACTCTTTTTGAAAATAGATACCAGCTAAAGGAGAGGTATCTGTAAAATCTTCTGGTATTACATTGACTAATAAAGCAGAATTGGCATTTTTTCCATTTCTTAAATAGGTACTCATACCATTTGTAACAATTGTATTTTCTTCACTAGAAGAAGCAATAACGGTTCCTCCAGGACACATACAAAATGTATAACAAGAACGACCATTTGGAGAATGGTATGCCAATTTGTATTCTGCAGGAGGTAATTGTAATTTTGGGTTTTCTCCATATTGTGCCTGATTAATCATTTCTTGAAGATGTTCAATTCTCACACCTACTGAAAAGTTTTTCTTTTCCATCATAATCCCATTTTTGTATAGTAATTCAAAAGTATCTCTAGAACTATGACCAATTGCTAAAACTAAATGATTGGTTGCAAGTTCAAAATTTGTATTATCTTCTAAATTTTTTAATAATACAGAGTATATCATATTACTTTTAACAGTAAAATTGATAAATTTTGTATTGAAATAAAATTTACCACCTTTTGATATTATGTAGTTTCTCATATTTCGAATAATATCAATCAATTTATCTGTTCCAATATGTGGTTTAGATAAATATAAAATTTCTTTTGGCGCACCAAAATTCACAAATTCTTTTAAAACTTTTTTGCATAAAGGATTGTGAATTCCAGTTGTTAATTTCCCATCGGAAAAAGTACCTGCACCACCTTCACCAAATTGTACATTTGAAAAAGGATTTAATCTTTTATTATATAAAAAGTTATCTACATCATGTTTTCTATCATCAACTGTTTTTCCTTGTTCAATGATAATAGGAGATATACCATGTTGGACAAGTGTTAAAGCAGAAAATAAGCCGGCAGGACCTGCTCCAACAATAATCGGAGCAGGACAAGATTTTAAAGTATTGAAAGAATTTATTTGAATACGATTTTTTATATCTTGTTCAATATCGGGTATTTCCACTTTTGAAAGAGTCGAATATTTAGATTCATTTTTTACTTGAATATCAATGGTATAATTAAAAAATATATCATTTTTCTTTCTAGCATCAATTGATTTTTTAGAGATAGTCCACTCTAATATATCAGAAGAATGAATATGATATTTATGAAGAACAAAATCAATTAATTCTTTGTCAGATATATTTTCTCTAATTTTTATATTATGAATTCTTAACATGAAAAACTCCTTTTATTTGTATGTTCTAATAAACTAATTATATAATAGGAAAGGTGAATAATCAAGCTAGGTTGTCTATAAAGTATTTACAAACAATGTAGAATAGTATAAAATAGTAAAAAATGAAAAAAGGAGTTGAGTACAATAGAAACAACACAAAGTTCTTTTTTATTAAGGTATGGAGCATTATTAATTGTATTTACAGAATTGTTAATGATTTGTACAGTCATAGTATTATATCTTACAGGAGGAGCTTACATTCCTACCCTTGTTATGCTTTTTTTATCTCCTTTATTAGGTAGTGCGATTACAGTAAGACGTTTGAAGAAATATAAAAAAGTTTTATTTAAAGAAAGTTTAAATAAATATTTTACCATAATAAGTATTATATTATATATAGGTATATATTTGTTTAATTTTAGATTAAATGTGATTTTATTGGTTATATATGGTATTGGAGCAGTAATAGGATTTCTTAGGACAAAGAAAGCAATTGAAAAAATGAAAACAAATATGCAAACAGGAAAATCTGATGATGAAAGATTTTTTGAGGGAAAGAAAATAGAGGTTAAAGAATTTGATTTAAGAAAATTTAATGGAGAAAGTATTAGAGAATTTTTAAAAATAAATCAATTAGAGGAGAAAAATTATTTATTAGCACAAATAATACCAACAGTAAAAGAATATTTATTATATGGATATTTTTCATTGTCGAGCTATATACAATATATAGTATATTTTGATGATAAAAAATTATATTTTTTTGAACTATCTAAACTAAGGAATACTTCTATCAAGAATGGATTTTTTGTAAAATTTGAAGACTTACAAATAAAGAAATTAAAAAAAGGTTTATTAGCTTACAAAATATATATAGAATTTAAAGATGGAAGCAAAGTAAATATGCAAATACCAAAAAAAGTAGTAAGAATGTATATGCAAAAACAATATAGCGAAAAACTTTTCAATAAATTTTCAGAATTAAAAAATAAAGAATAAGAAAGAAGATGTAGATGGAAGAAGAATGGAAATCAAGAACAGAATTATTAATTGGAAAAAATAATATACAAAAATTATCCAATAGTAAAGTCATTGTATATGGAATAGGTGGTGTAGGTTCATTTGTTGTTGAAGGATTGGTAAGAGCAGGCGTAGAAAATATCATTTTGGTAGACAATGATGTGATTGCTTCTAGTAATTTAAATAGACAAATTCATGCAACCATTTCGAATATAGGAAAATTAAAAGTAGATTGTATGAAAGAGAGAATTTTATCCATCAATCCTAAGGTAAATGTAGAAACTTATATACCACAGGATATAGAAAATGGAGAAGAAATGCTAATTGATGATACTATAGATTATGTAGTAGATGCCGTAGACACTATTACAACAAAGCTAAAATTAATTCAAAAAGCAAAAGATAAGCAAATATCAATTATTTCTTGTATGGGTACAGGAAATAAATTAGACCCAACCAAATTTGAAATAGCAGATATCTATAAAACGTCAGTATGCCCACTAGCAAAAGTCATGAGAAAAGAATTGAAGAAAAGAGGCATACAGGATTTAAAAGTGTTATATTCTAGGGAAGAACCAATCAAACATGATATGGAATCCAGAACACCTGCTAGTATATCTTTTGTTCCATCTGTTGCAGGGATGATTATAGCTGGAGAAGTAATTAAAGATATTATAAAACACAAATAAAACATTTAGAAACATTTTATAATGTCTAAATGTTTTTTTGTTGAATAGAGAAATCAATTAAAGGAGATTTGGGGAAATGGTAAATTTAGAATTATACAAAATATTTGTCATAGTGGCAAAGGAAAAGAATATAACGAAAGCAAGTGAAAAATTAAATTTAACACAACCAGCAGTAACAAAGCATATGAAAAATTTAGAAAGTTCATTAGAAACAAAATTATTCATAAGAAGTAATCATGGTATTAAATTAACAAAACAAGGAATGGAGTTGTATGAAGATATAAAAGATGCTGTGGATGTATTAATAAACGAAGAAAATAAACATTTAAAAATAAGAGACATTAATTTAGGAATACATTCTACCATATTAAACAAGATTTTTAGCGATTGTATGAGTGAATATTATATAAAAAATACAAATTCTAAGATAAATGTATTAAATGAAGAAAATGAACAAATGCTTTTAGCCTTAAGAAATGGAGAATTGGATATCATTTTTTCTAAAAAAATATATTCAAAATCTCATGATAAAAATATCAAATTTATAAAATTAGGAGAATGGAATGAAGTTTTAATTGCTAACCAAAATTATAAACTAAAAAACAAATTAATAACATTGGAGGAACTAAAAAATACGACCATATATATGCCCAAAAAAACATCTGAAACATCACATAATTTTTTTCAATCATTAAATTGTAAGTATGAAGATTTTAAAGATATAAAACATGCAACTTATAAAATCATAACAGAAATTATAAAAAATAATGATGGAGTGGGATTAGTTACAAAAGAATTTGTTGAAGAAGAAATCAAGAAACACAATTTATGCATATTAAACACGGAATTTTATATAAATCCAATTGAGTTTGGAATATATATACATAAGGAGAGAAAATTCAAAGAATTAAATAAATTTATAAAAATAATAGAAAATTATTTTACAAGCAAGAAATAACTTGTAGTAATAACTAAAATTAAACTATTCATTTTACACGAAAAAAGATGCATGATATAATTTCATAAAATATAAAAGAATGTACTTAGAAAAGTAGGCATTTTCTAGAATGTTTTATAGTTAGAAAGGATGATAATAGTATGAAAGATAAACTAGGAGTTATCCATGGAAGATTTCAGTTATTACACAATGACCATATGAAATATTTATTGGCTGGAAAAGAAAGATGTGAACATTTGATTATAGGAATTTGTAATCCAGAACAAGATTTAACCAAATATACATCAAATAATCCTCATAGATCTAAAAAAAGTTCAAATCCACTTACCTATTTTGAAAGAATGGAATGTATAAAATATTCTCTAATAGAAGCAGGAGTTAATCAAGCAGAATTTGATATAGTTCCATTTCCTATCAATTTTCCAGAAAAGATATTTAATTATGCGCCATTAAATGCCAAATATTATATGACAATATATGATCAATGGGGAGAAGAAAAATTAAAAATGTTGCAAGAAGATTTAAAACTAGATGTGGAAGTATTGTGGAGAGTTCCACTAAAAGATAAAGGAATCAGTGCATCTGACATCCGTAAAAATATTCAAGAGGGAAAAGAATGGAAACAATATGTACCAAATTTTGTTTATCACTATATGGTAGAAAATCAATTAGATAAAAGGATAAAAGCATTATTGGATGAAGAAGAAGATAAGAGAGGTTAAAATTATGCATATTTATATGATTATTTTAGATGGAGCAGCAGATAGAAAAATAAGAGAACTTGGAAATAAGACACCTTTACAAGCAGCTAATACACCACACATGGATATATTGGCACAAAGAGGTGCTGAATCCCTTATTACAGTTATAGATGAAAAAATAACGCCAGAATCTGATTCAGGAAGTATGGCGTTACTATCATATGATCCACAAATATATTATCCAGGAAGAGGAACGTTAGAAGGATTAGGAACAGGATTTATTCCTAAAGGATATCATTATGTAGCTTTTAGAATTAATTTTGCTTCATATGATGAAAAATTGGGAACATTAGATAGAAGAACGGCCAGAGGATTAGAAGATAAAGAATTACAATCTTTGGCTAAATAAATAACAGAAAATGTAACTTTATCTAAGTATGGAGTTGATTTCAAATTACTTGCATTTGGACACCACAGAGGAATTCTAGTAATGTATAGTAAACATGTAAAACTATCTGGAAATGTATCTAATACAGATCCAGGTTTTATAAAGAATGGTGTTTGGGGAAGTCCAGTAAAAAATTATGAACCAAAACCATTAACATGTGTATCATTGGATGAGAAAGAAGAAAGTAAAAAAACAGCAGAAATTGTAAATGATTTTATCAAACAATCCAATGAAATCTTATCCAAAAGTGAAGTAAATCGTAAACGAATAGAAAAAGGTGAAATGCCTGCTAATTATTTAATTTTCAGAGATGGAGGAACAGAACCTAAGAAAATGCCACATTTTCAAGATAAATTTGGACTAACACTTTCTATGTATGGACAATTACCTGCTGAAAACGCGATAGCAAAATTAATTGGTGCCAAATTTACATTTTCCAAATCTTTAGATTTACAATTAGATAAGAATTTTATGATAAATGCAGAAAAAATTTTGGTACAAGATAAGGCAGATGTTAAATTTATACATATAAAAGGACCAGATGAACCAGGCCATGATAATAAACCTAAAGAAAAGGTCAAAGCTATTGAATTTATAGACAAATATTTTATAGAAGGATTAGCAAAAGATATAACAAATGATGATATTGTTATTATTACATGTGATCATGCGACTCCATGTGAACTAAAGATACATTCTACGGATAAAGTGCCTGTTTTAATTGCGGGAAATCAATGTATAAAAGATGGAAGCATAAAATTTGATGAAGAAAACGCAGAAAGAGGAAATTTACCAATTCAAAAAGCAATCGATATTTTTCCATATATTATAAAAAATTTGTATAAGGAGAATTAGATGATAAAGATAAAAGAAATTAAAGTAAGAGAAATATTAAATTCAGAAGGAAAAGAAGCTTTAGAGGTAGAAATGGTAACAACTGATAATAGGAAATCAATAGCATCAAGTCCATCTGCAATTATTCCAGGAAGAAAAGAAGTTTTAACAACAAATCATATTCATACGAATATTTTAAATCAAATGATAGAAGAAATATATCGTAGAGAATTTAAAAGTCAAGGTAATTTTGATAATTTTTTAAATCAATATATGGAAAAGTTAGGGACAAATGTATGTTTACCATTTTCATTAGCATATGCAAGAATGTGTGCTAAAAATCAGGATATGACATTAGTGGAATATATAAGAAAAATAGCAAATTATCATGTAAAAAATCCATCACCAATTCCTCTTGTTGCCATTTTTTCTGGAGGTATACATAATCAGGAAGAAAAAGGTTCTATTCAAAACATTATGATAGCAGTTGATATACATCCATTTTCAAAATCGGTACCAGTGATTACGAAATTTTATACAGAAATAGAAAACAAAGTAAAAGAAAAAAATGTTTTAAAATATTATGGAGCATCTAGTGGAATGATTGTGCAGGGATTAACAGAAGATGAAAAAATGAAAACAGTGGAAGAAACAATAGAAAGATTGCATTATGAAAAATATGTAAGTATCGCAATAGATGTTGCAGCAGAACATTTTTACAAAAACGAAAAGTATGAATATAATGGACAGATTTTAAATTCCCAAAAATTAAATGATATATTAATGGGATATATACAGAAATATAATATAACATATGTAGAAGATCCTTTTGACTCAGATGATATACAATATTGGAAATTAATCAAATCGCAAAATCAAAATATAGCGATTGTTGGTGATGATTTATTTGCTACACAAGATAAATATATAAATTCCGAATTAGCAAATGGGATCATCATCAAAATGAATCAAGTAGGAACGTTAACAGATACAATAAACGCTTTTCTAAAAGCCAAAAGAGAAAATATGGTAACTTGTGTGTCACAAAGATCAATTGAGACAGAAGATACATTTATGTGTGATTTAGCAGTTGCATTAGGTTCTACATATATCAAAATAGGTGGACCTAGAAGGGGAGATAGAATTGCTAAATATAATCGTTTATTAAGATTAGAAGAATGGGATGTGAAGTGATAAAAATGGTTGTTATTACATCTGGTAGTAAATATATAGATATAGATGCTTACGCAAGTTGCATAGCTTATGCAAATTTGTTAAATCTAAAAGGGAAAGAAGCGAAAGCAGTATCTAGTGCAAAAACAAATGAAAGTATACCTTCAAGTTTATTAAAATTGAATATTGGATTAGATAATTATGAACCTTCTAAAGAAGATGAATTTATTATCATAGATGTTTCTAATAAAGCATATTTTGATAAAATCGTAAATGAAGATAAAATAATAGAAGTCATAGATCATCATGTAGGATATGAAGAATATTGGAAAAATAAACTTCAAGATAAAGCAAAAATAGAATTTCTAGGTTCAGTAGCAACACTCATTGTAGAGATTTATGAAAAAGAAGGATTAATGCATAAAATCACAAAAGAATTAGCAATTTTATTGATATCAGCTATTTTAGATAATACTTTAAATTTGAAAGCAAAAGTAACTTCTAAAAGAGATATAGTTGTTTATGAAAAGTTAGAAAGAATCATTCAAGATAGAAAGTATCCAGAAAAATATTTTTTAGAATGTGAATCACAAATAAATAAAGATTTAAAATTGGCCATAGAAAATGATACAAAAACAGAATGTGTTAGTTCGATATTACCACCAATTTTTAGCCAACTAACAATATGGGATAAAGAAACCGTTTTAAGAAATAAGGATATCCTATATACTGTGTTAAATCATATGGGAAATAAGTGGATGTTGAATCTTATTTGTTTAAAGGATGGAAAAAGTTATTTAATAGCAGAAGACTTAAAAGTACAAAAAAATTTAGAAAAGTTATTTAATAAAAAATTTAAAGCAGATATGATGGAACTAGATAATGTTTGGCTTAGAAAAGAAATTATGAAAATCGCACAATAATAGAGAAATTTTGAAATACTACAAAACGGAATAAGCTAGTTTTTTCATTACATATTATGAAATAAGGAAAATAGTAAAAACAAAAGTATAACAAAAACAAAGAAAGTTCTAACTCATAAAATATGAGAATACAATTAAACAAAAGTATTCTAAATAGAAGGAGTTAGAATAAATGAAAGGTGTATCAATAGAAGAACGTGCAACTCAGCTTGCACAATATATCATAGATTCAAAAGATACAGTAAGAGGTGCAGCAAAAAAATTTGGAATAAGCAAAAGTACAGTACACACCGAAGTAACATTCCAGAACGGTAAAAATAAATCACCTATAATCCCAGAAAGTATTGA
>CALXZX010000022.1 GCA_944393375.1 uncultured Clostridia bacterium
CCGCCGTATACTGAACGGTACGTACGGTGGTGTGAGAGGGAATAAATAAAATAATTATTTATTCTCTACTCGATTTTAAGTTTTTCAAAAAATTATTAAAAAATGTATATTCTTTAAAAAAAAGGAAATACTTGTAATAATAAAGTATTTAAGGAGGATTATATGAAAAAGGATATTCATTTAAAAAATATAGGGGAAAAAAATATAAATGACAAAATTATTTCTTATGTAGTGATGGGAGCAATTGTTGTTGCAATTATTATCATTTCTCTCCTATTGTATAGTCAAAAAATCAATAAAGATGTAAAAGATGAGACAATGACACTAGACCAAATGACAGATATGATAGGGGACACAAATGAATATAATGAAGAAACAGAAAGTGCGAGTACAGAGATAGGAAAAACAGTTGAGGAAAGTGAAAAAGAAGCTGAACAAGAGAATGTACAGAATGAAACCGTACAAAATACGAGCAGTAATGAAAGTGTAGAAAGTAGTAGTGTAAGTACAAATACAACACAAGATACGACAAATGGAGAAAAAGAAGAAACACAAGAAGTAAAAGAATTATCATTTCAAAGACCAGTTGAAGGAGAAATTGTAAGAGAATTTGCTCAAGACAATTTAGTATATTCAGAAACATTGGAAGAATGGGTTACACACAATGGAATTGATATAAAAGCAGACAAAACAACAGTTGTAAAGGCTGCAGAAGCAGGTGTGGTAAAATCTATAAAAAATGACCCTAGATATGGTTTAACAATTGTAATTGAACATGATGATACTTATCAAACCGTATATTCTAATTTATTAACTTCTGAATTTGTTGTAGAAGGAGAAACAGTAGAAAAAGGACAATCTATAGGAACCGTTGGAAATAGTGCTGTATTTGAAATTGCAGATGAACCACACTTGCATTTTGAAATATTAAAAGATTCTATTGCGATAGACCCTTCTATTTATATAAAATAATTTGACTATGAAATATAACTGTGATAAAATACCCTAGTAAATTTATTCTTGATGAATTTATGAAATATAAGAAAAGATATGTAATAAAAAAGAGGGTATGGAAAAATGAAGTTAGGAATTGTTGGATTACCAAATGTAGGAAAAAGCACATTATTTAATAGTATAACAAAAGCAGGTGCAGAATGTGCAAATTATCCATTTTGTACAATAGAACCAAATGTTGGAGTTGTACCTGTTCCAGATGAGAGATTAGATGTATTAACCAATATGTATCATCCACAAAAAACAACTCATGCGGTTATAGAATTTGTAGATATAGCAGGATTGGTAAAGGGAGCAAGTAAAGGAGAAGGACTAGGAAATAAGTTTTTATCACATATTCGTGAAACAGATGCCATATGTGAAGTGGTAAGATGTTTTGAAGATTCTAATATCGTACATGTTGATGGAAGTATAGATCCAGTAAGAGATATTGAAACAATCAATTTAGAATTAATATTTGCAGATATTGAAACTGTTAATAAAAGATTAGATAAAGCAAAGAAGAATTTAAAAGCAGATAAAAAATATCAAGAAGAAATTGATTTGTTAGAAAAAATAAAAGAAAGTTTAGAAAATGGAATTTCAGCAAGAGCAATTGACTTTAATGAAGATGAACAAACTTTAGTAAAAGATATGTTTTTATTAACAACAAAACCAATATTATATATTGCAAATGTATCTGAAGAACAATTAAGTGATGCAGAAAATGACCAATTGGTCAAAAAAGTAAAAGAATATGCTGCAAAAGAAAAAGCAGAAGTGATACCATTATGTGTAAAAGTAGAAGAAGAATTATCAGGATTAGATGATAATGATAAAAAAGAAATGCTAGAAATGTTAGGATTAGAAGAATCTGGACTAGATAAGGTTATCAAAAAAAGTTATGATTTATTAGGTTTAATGTCATTCCTAACAGCTGGAGAACCAGAAGCAAGAGCATGGACAATCAAGAAAGGAACAAAAGCTCCACAAGCAGCAGGAAAGATACATTCAGACATTGAAAGAGGATTTATCAAAGCAGAAGTTGTTTCTTTTAAAGATTTAGTAGAACAAGGCTCAATGGTTGCTGCAAGAGAAAAAGGATTAGTAAGATCAGAAGGAAAAGATTACATTATGCAAGATGGAGATATTGTGTTATTTAAATTTAATGTATAAATGAGGTCATATTCTTGTAATAAAAATGTAATAAAAAAATTAAAAAAATGTATTGACGAAAAAATAAAATAAGTATATTATAATGATAATGTAACAAAAGATAGACAATAGTGTGTTTGTGGACTTGCAATTATTTAAAAAACGTGCTATAATAATAATTGTTTATAGAGTAATCAAAAAAATATACTATTTGAAGTAAGGAGAGGTAATATGAAAAAATCAATTATTTTAAAAAGTTTTTTAGTAATTTTAATGTGTGCAATGCTTATATTTGCAATAACACCAGTATATGCAGCGACAGATGAAGGATTTGAAGATATATTAACAGATAACACATCAAATACAGGTAATACAAATTCTGGAAATACAAATACAAGAAATACAAATTCTAATTCAAGTAATGTTCAAAACTTAAATGCATTAAGAAATAATGCAAGTAATAGAGCTAACACCTCTAATACTTTACCAAATACAGGTATAGGAGATTCTTTACCAACAGTATTATTAGTTGTTGTATTTGCAGTTTCAGCAGTTTATGCATATAAGAAAATAAAAGATTATAGAAATATTGATTAAAGTAAATAATAATAAAATAAATTGAAGATGATTAAGCATCTTCAATTTTTGCTTTTATAATAATTCGATTACCATTAAAATTATTACATGTAACCAGGGTTAATTCAAAAGAATTTGTAATTGTATGATATACAGGAGATAAATCGTCAGATTTTACTTCATAATTTTTAATAACAGAATATGTGTATTGATTATCCAAAGTATCATATACATATATTTTATCATCTATATTTAAATCTTTAATTTTACTAAAAAATTTATCATTATCATAATTATGTCCAGCAATACATAAATTAAAATCAGTAGAATTTGTGGAAGGAAAATATCCATAAAATCGACAAGGGGAAGTTTTTAATAATTCATCAGTTAATTCATTAAAAATGGGATAAGAAAGATTTAAAACAGGTATTTCAATAATGCCAATAATGCTATTAGGTTCAAGGGTAGAAGTATTTGCATCATTATTGGTATTGTTTGAATACAATTTGGTGATACTATAATTATTAATTAATAAATTAGAAAAATCCTCTTTATGATTTAAAGAAATTTTGTAATAAGTAAATACAGAAGTAATGATACATATAGCAATGATAGAAAGAAGAAATTGAATATTAAAAATTTTTTTATAAGAATGTTTTTTGGAAGGAATTGTATATTGATTAGTAGAATCTTCTGATTGGTCAATATGTTTATTTAAGTCAATATTGATAATTTGATTCATATACATACCATTCCTTTCTTTTATATAAATTTCAATTTCTATTAACTATTAGTATTTCCGTATACAATAAAAATATGATACTTATAATGAATAAAAAAATGGAAATCTCAAAAGGAAAATATATACAAATTTTATTAAATTAAAAAATAACAAAACACAAAAAAGTCGTAGAGTACAATACTCTACGACTTTTTATAATCAAATTATATCAATAAAATACAGTAATATCAATATAAAAAGAAAAAAATAAATAAATAAAAATAAATTAGAAAAAATAAAAAAAGTATTATATACCACAATTATCAGCAATAAGAGAAAATTGTATTTTCTTAGAGTATTGTACTAAAGGAAAATATAGAATTTCGTAGAATATTTGAAAACAAAAGAAAAGAGGTATAAAAAATGAAAAAAATAGAAAAATATATGCAAGAAAAAAATCAAAAAGGAATTACATTATTAGTATTGATTATCACAATTATTTTGTTATTAATCCTAGCAGGAGTCACTATAAATGCAATAACAGGAGATAATGGAATCATAGGAAATGCAGGACAGGCAAAAGAAGAAACAGAAATAGCCAATGAAAAAGAGATAGTAGAAAAAGCAACTGTACAAGCAATGGAAAATAACAAGTATGGAAATATAGAAGATGATGAATTGCAAGAACAATTAGATAAAGAAACAGGGGAAGGAAAAACGAAAGTAAGTATTATAAGAAAGAAATATATTGTACAGTTTATAGATTCAGAAAGAATGTATCGAGTGGATGATAATGGAAATGTATTTGAATATGTGTATACAGATTTACCAATCATGGAAAGCGGATTAGATTTTTGTAATAGAATGAAAGAATATCAAAAACAAATTATGAATATTAAAGTAGTCGACTATGTTGAAGTGCCAGAAAAAGCTATAAAAAGTTTTGATGTTTCAAAAGCTCAAGATGAAAGTGTAATGGCTTGGTTTATACCTAATGAAAATCATAATGAATATTATGATTTATACATTGGAGGAAATGATGGTGTGCAAGCATCAGAAAGTTGTCAAAATATGTTTTCAGATATGGAAAATGTTAATAGTATTGATTTAGAAGAATTTTATACAGAAAATACCAAAAATTTTGGATATATGTTTCAAAACTGTAGAAGTCTAGAAACAATTAATTTAAGTAATTGGAATACCAGTAAAGCAACAGCAATGGGAAGTTTATTTTCTGGATGTAGTAAACTAAAAGAATTAGATATTAGCCATTTTGATACAAGTAATGTAGGAAATATGAGTTCGATGTTTAATAGATGTTCAAGTTTAGAAACAATTGATTTAAAAAATTTTGACACAAGTAAGGTTGTAGATATGAATTATATGTTTTATATGAGCAATTTAGAAATGTTAGACTTAAGTACATTTGATACAAGTAATGTAACTAATATGAGTTATATGTTTGCTGGAAGTGATAATTTAAAAACAATATATGTAAGCGATAAATGGAATATTGACAGAGTAACAAGAAGTGATAATATGTTTAATATGTGTTTTAATTTAGTAGGAGCCATAAGTTATGATAATACCAAAGTAGATATGAATTATGCAAATTATCAAAATGGATATTTTACATATAAAGAATAAAAAATAAAAGTCGTAGAGTAATGAAATCTACGACTTATTGATATATAGATTATATCAATAAAATATTAGAATTTCAACAAAATTTATAAATAAAAAATAAATTAAAAAAGTTTTTTTACTTTAAATGATTTATATATCAAGTATCTACAACAATTATATTTAAAGCCTTTCATAGAAATATAGAATTCTTAGAGTTCATTACTCTAAGAAAAAAGAAACTAAAGAAATTGAAAGGAAGAAGAATATGAGAACTAAAAAACATGTTGTAGAAAAAAATAAGAAACAAGAAACAGGGATTACCTTATTAGCTTTAGTGATTACTATTGTTATTTTATTAATTTTAGCAGGAATCACTATAAGTGCGATAACAGGAAATAATGGAATTATAGAAAATGCAAGACAAGCAAAAGAAGAAACAGAAATAGCAAATGAAAAAGAAATCGTAGAAAAAGCAATTGCACAAGCAATGGGAAAAAACAAATATGGAAAAATTGAGGAAAGTAAATTACAAAGTGAATTAGATAAAGAAACAGGAGAAGGAAAAACAGTAGCAACAGATATAGGGGATGAACTTGAAGTTGTATTTAATGCGTCTAACCGATATTATATGGTGGATAAAGATGGAAATGTAGGAGAAGCACAAGATATTATAGAAGACAAAAATCCAGGAGATATCACAGTAGGAAAAGATGGAGAAATATTAGATGGGAGTGAAGAACATCCATATGAGATATGGTGTATAGAAGATTTAGTAACTTTTTCAAATATGGTAAATGGAAGTGGAATTAAATTAGAAAATGGAGAAGTAGTAAAAATAGAAACAGCAAACAGTTTTAAAGGAAAATATATAGTATTGAAAACAAACTTAAACTTTAAATCAAAATTATCTTATCAAAATAGTGAAAGAACGGACTTTGGAGATATTAATGGAGATACGGATGATGGAAATACATTAATAAATGAAATGACAACAGGAACAGGTTTTAAACCAATTGGAATTAGCAATCGTTTTGAAGGAAGTTTTGATGGAGAAAACAAAAAAATAGGAGAGTCTTATAAAATAAGTAATCTATATATTAATTATGAAAATGATACTGTATTGAATGGGTATGGGTTTGGAAGGAGTGTAGGATTATTTGGAAATGGAAATTTTCAATACACTATCATTAAAAATTTGGAAATCTCTGGTGAAATAAAAGGAGCTGGACATACTGAAGGTATTATAGGACAAAATGCCAAATTGATAGAAAATTGTACGAATTATGCAGATGTCAGTGGATATAATATGGTTGGAGGGATTATTGGTGGTTCTATAAATGAAATAGAAAATTGTGAAAATAATGGGAAAATTAATATAGCAGGAACGATTTGGGCATATGGTGGAGCAGGAGGAATAGTTGGGTGTGCAAGTGAAACAAACATTATCAAAAATTGTTGTAATACGGGAAATGTTTTAGGAAATAACACTAGGAGAGGTGGGATTGTTGGAGTTATATATACTAGTAGTAGAACTTCAATATTGATAGATAGTTGCACAAATATGGGAAAAGCTTCTTCTGGAATATGTGATTTGCTACGTATAGGTAATTTGAAAATTGTAAATAGTAGGAATCTAGAAGAATGTGAAAATAGTGGAATTATAAGAGAAATACAGGCAGGTAATTATGATATAGATATAGAATGTAATATTAAAAATTCATATAATTTAGGAAAAACTCAAAATGCTGGAATTGTAGCTACCATAGGATATGTTTCAAAATCTGTAAAATTAAATATAGAAAATGTATATAATTCAGGAGAATGTACATCAGCAATTATAGGTACAATATCTCAAAAAGGTATAACAACTTTAAATATTAGCAATGTATATTATAATAAAGAAATTTCACAAAAAGTAGGGGCAATAGAAGAAGGAATACAAGCATATAGTGAAAGTGAAATAAAAAATAATAGTAATTTTATTAATATATTAAATAATAACATACAAAATAATATAGAATGGAAAAAATGGAAGATAGGAGAAGATGGATATCCAACATTTGAATAAAAAGTGAAAATATAGACATGCAAGAAGAAACAAAAAATGTTCTTTTTTGCATGTCTATAAAAATTTTCAAAGTTCAAAATTTTTATAAAAAAGGTTTGACATTTTTATCTATTTAATAGATAATGTATATGTAAAATAAAAAGCAAACGAAAAAACTAAAAGAAATTACTAAGGAGGAAATATAGATGTATGTATTTAATAGGATAACGGTAAATCCACAATTACCAAAAAGAATAGAAAAATTAGGAGAAATATCAAATAACTTATGGTGGTCTTGGAATACAGAATTTTTAAGATTATTCCAAAAAATAGATATGGATTTATGGGAACAATGCTCAAAAAATCCAGTAAAATTCTTAAAACAAGTATCACAAGATAGATTAGAAAAAGTATCAAAAGATATTACATTTTTAAAGGAATATGATAAAGTTGCAGAAAACTTTGAAGACTATATGAATAGCAAAAATACATGGTTTTCTAATAAATACCCTGGAAATAAAAAGGATTTAATTGCCTATTTTTCAGCAGAATATGGATTGGACCAAACCATACCAATTTATTCAGGTGGTCTTGGAATCCTATCAGGAGACCATTTGAAATCTGCCAGTGATTTAGGTGTTCCACTTGTAGCAGTAGGTTTATTATACAAACATGGATATTTTAATCAAAAAATCAATGGATATGGACAACAAGAAACAGAATATAATAGTATTGATTTATATGATTTGCCAATTAATCCTGTAAAAGATGATAAAGGTGATGATTTAACCATCTATGTAAAATTCCCAAAGAGAAGATTATACCTAAAAGTATGGCAAATTAATGTAGGAAGAGTAAAACTATATTTATTAGATTCTGATATTCCTAAAAATAATGAAGAAGATAGAGATGTTACATTAAAATTATATGGTGGAGATCAAGAAATGAGAATCAGACAAGAAATTGTCTTAGGTATGGCCGGAGTGAGTCTTCTTACAAAATATTTAGGATTAAAACCAACAGTTTATCATATGAATGAAGGACATTCAGCATTTTTAAACCTAGAAATTATCAAAAATATTATAAAAGACAAACAAGTTTCATTTGAAGTTGCAAGAGATATAGCAAGTTCTAAAACAGTGTTTACAACACACACACCAGTACCAGCAGGAAATGATATATTCCCAATTGAATTGGTTGAAAAATACTTTAAAGATTTCTGGCCAAGATTAGGTATTACGAGAGAAGAATTTTTAAAATTAGGAATGAAGCCAGGACCAAATCTAGAAAAAGGATTTAATATGGGAATATTAGCACTAAAAATTGCAGGAAAGAAAAATGGTGTTAGTAAACTTCATGGAGCAGTTTCTAGAGAATTATTTAGTGAAGTGTGGCCTAATATTGCGGCTAATGAATCACCAATTGGATATGTAACAAATGGAATTCATACTTGTTCATGGTTGGCACCAAAATTAAAAGAATTATATAACAAATATTTAATTCCTTATTGGCAAGATAATATGCATCATGATTATGTATGGGAGAAAATTAAAAATATTCCAGATGACAAATTATGGAGTGCCCATGTAGAAAGAAAAAGAAAATTAATTAATCTTGTAAAAGAAAATACAACAGAGAGATTAAGAAGATCTGGATATAGTTATGAAGAAATTAATGAAATTGTATCAAAATTAAATCCAGATGCTTTAACAATTGGATTTGCTAGAAGATTTGCAACATATAAAAGAGCAACATTAATCTTTAAAGATATTGAGAGAATGACACAAATTATGAATAATACAGGAAGACCAGTACAAATTATCTTTGCAGGAAAAGCACATCCAGCAGATAAAGAAGGACAAGATTTAATCAAATATATTCATGAAGTATCTATGATGCCACAATTTAAAGGAAAAATATTCTTACTAGAAAACTATAATATTGCCATGTCAAGATATTTAGTAAGTGGTGTAGATGTATGGTTAAATAATCCAAGAAGACCAATGGAAGCTTCAGGGACAAGTGGACAAAAAGCATCTGTTAATGGTGTTATTAACTTTAGTGTACTAGATGGATGGTGGGCTGAAGGTTATACACAAAATAACGGATGGACAATTGGAACAAATGCAGAATATGATTCTTATGAAGCACAAGATATGGCAGATAGCCAAAGTATGTATCATACATTAGAAGAAAAAATTATTCCAACATATTATGATAGAGATAAAAATGGTATATCAAAAAGATGGCTAGAAATTATGAAAAATTCAATCATGACAACAGGAGGAAAATATAGTACGGCAAGAATGTTAGTAGACTATACAGACCAATTATATATTCCATTATGTAATTTAACTAAAAAATATTATGAAAATATAGATAATGTAGCAGCATATAATGCGTGGAAAAAAGAATTATTTGAAAATTGGAAAGATATTAAGATTACACAAGAAAATAGTAATCTTGATAATATAACAATTGATGCCGGAAATAATATTGAAGTGGGTTGTGAAGTACAACTTCCAAATATTGATGTAGAAAATGTAACAGTAGAAGCATATTATGGAAAAATATTAGACAATGGTGTGGTAGAAAATGTTAGTATTATTCCAATGCAACTACAAGAAGCAGATGAAGAACACAGAAAATATTACTTTACAACAAAAATTGAATTAACAACTGGTGGAAATTATGGTTATACATTTAGAGTAATGCCAAAACATGAAATGCTATTAGAACCAGCAAATTTGAATTTAGTAAAATGGATAACGAAATAAGAAAAAGGGAAATTGGGGACAGACTCAATTTCCCTTTTTATAAAGTTATTAATTTATGTGTATAGTCCAAATTATTCCAAGAATCGTATTCATAACCAATCGTATACACATTAGTTGCCCAAATATCTTTTTCTAACATATATTTAGAGTTTTTATTATTACTAGTATTCATATATTTTTTTACAGAAGTAATAATTTCTAATTTAGGATTGGTTCTAGCAATTTCTGAAATTAAATATTTACCTTTATTATTAAATCCTAAAACCCTAATATATGGTATTGATTTTTTAGATAAAGAGATATCTTTTTTAGTAATTCCTAATAATGCATATAGTAGAATTCTTTGAAGTCTAGTATTGGTATACCTTTTGGATTTTATAATATTTAAAAATTCTACTACACTATTACAAGAATTTGCAGCATTTTTTATGGCGTTTTGTAATCCTTCACTAACGTCTGGAAGTTCTGTAATTTCTTGAATAGACATCTTTCGTAAATTATAAATGATTTGTTTCTCGAAAACAGATATGTCAGGAACAACATGTCCTATTTTTATATTTTCTAAAAGAGTAGAAAATGTATTTTCCGGAACAACCTTTCTTAAAATATCCCAACCATTATTTTTAACAATATTTCGTATGGCTGTGCTACTTGCAACATTTCCGTTATATGTTGTATCATGATATCCTGCATTATATCGTTCTACTGTAACAGGAATCATAGGACTTCTCAATTTTTTTAAAGCTTTTAAATATTCGATTCCTAAAATATTATTAGGAGAAGAAAGTACATTTGAAAATCTTCGAATATCATTTAAATACATAAGTAGTGCATTTTCTCTTGCTTTAGGAAAAGATAATCCTTTACTAAGTTCGTGAGATAATATATTTTTATAGGCTTTTGGTTCTTTATATAAAATATCAGCTACCATATTTAATGTAGAAATATCACCTGATTCAGAACCAAAAGAAAGATAGTCAACAACTTTCAAAGAATCTAAAATTTTGACAGCACCTTCTGCGAAATTTTCAGCACTAGAAATTGAATATAATAAAGGAAGTTCAAGAACTAAATCAATACCATTTTTGATAGCAATCTCTGCTTTTGCCCATTTATCAATTAAAGAAGTAGAACCTCTTTGTGTAAAGTTACCACTAATAACAGCAACAGAGTAAGAAGAATGTGTCAGTTGCAATGATTTTTGTAAATGATATAAATGGCCATTATGAAATGGATTATATTCTGCTATAATTCCGATAACTTTACTCATTTTCCAAACTTCCTTTCTTAAAAATATTGTATAATTTGTAAATTACTGATATAATGTTATCATAAAAAAATGTAAAAAACAATGAAGAAAGGTTTTTTTATGGAAAAGGTTATCATATATACAGATGGTGCATGTTCAGGAAATCCAGGACCTGGTGGATGGGGTTCTATTTTAATGTACAAAGAAAATACAAAAGAAATATCAGGAGGACAAAAAAATACAACGAATAATGTAATGGAATTAACAGCAGTGATTGAGGCTCTTAAATTATTGAAATTTCCTTGTGAAGTAGAAATATATAGTGATAGTGCCTATGTTGTAAATGCATTTAATCAAGGGTGGATATATAATTGGATAAAAAATAACTGGAAAACATCAGGAAAAGAACCAGTAAAAAACAAAGAAATTTGGCAAGAATTATATACCTTGACGAAAACACATAAGGTAAAATTTATTAAGGTAAAAGGTCATAGTGATAATGAATTTAATAACAGATGTGACGAAATGGCAAGAAATGCAATTAAGAATTTAGAATAAACAAAAAAAGAAGGAGATGTAAAATGATAATAGAACAATTTATATTTACAGTTGTTTCACTTGCAATTTTTGTATACATGTTTTTTAAAATGATAAAAAACAATGATACAAGTTATATTGTCATTTTAATATTAGAAGCGATTGGAATTGGACTAAACTTTTTAGGTTTTGCACTTTTCATAGAATTAAATATGCTTTTAAATATATTAAAATATGTGCTTTCAATCGTTATACCAGGAATTGTCATTATAATAGAAATGAGAGGTATGACATTAATTGAGATTATGAATATAGCAAGAGCAAAGATGTATTTGGCAGCTGGAAATGATAAAAAAGCAAAAGAAGCTTTATTAAACTTAGTTTCAAAAATACCAGATAGTTATAAAGGTCATAAGATGCTTGCAGAACTATATGAAAAAGAAGGTGGAATGCGAAAATCCATTGATGAATATGTACAAGCAATTGATATTAATAAAAAAGATTATGAATCTTATTATAAAGTAGCTGAATTATTAAATCAGCTAGATAAAAAAGATGAAGCAACAGAGATGTTATTTAACTTGTTAAATAAAAAGCCAGATATGTATAAGGCAACCGAATTATTGGGAGATATTTTAATTTCTAAAGAGATGTATAAAGAAGCAGTAAACGTTTATCAAGAAGCTTTAAAATATAATCCTGTAAGTTATGAAATACACTATAACCTAGGAATTGCATATACCATGTTAAATGATTTTCAAAATGCTAAAATCTGTTATGAGAAGGCTGCTCAAATTAATTCTTTGCTATATAATGCAAAATATTCTTTAGCAGAAATTGCATTAATTTATAAAGATTTAGAAGAAGCAGAAAAAAGATTTTTGGAATCCATTGAGGAAGATGAATTATCAGCAGATGCTTATTATGAATTGGCTAAAATATATTTGTTGAAAGGGGATAAAGAAACTGCCATCAACTATGTGAATACAGCGATTGATATTGCTTCTAAAAAGATAGTGGAAAAAGTAAGAAAAGAACCATTGTTTATACCAATTATGTCAAGGATTTCTATCCCATTTAATTTGGAAAATCAAGAAGAAAAGGAAATAAAATTAACAGAAAAAGAATTAAAGGCAAAAGAACATTTAGAAGAAATGGTAGATATTACAAGACACTTAAGTTATAACGATATTAATTTGTTGAAGAAAAATGTAAAAGAGAATCATGGTAGAAATATTAAGTTAGAAAATATAGAAAAAGAACAAGATGAAAGACAGAAATAGAATGATATAGAAGTTTAAAAATCATAAATGCAAAATATACTCATAAAATTCTATAACCAAACTATAATGTATAAGAAGGAGGATTTTATGAGTATGAATTTTTGTCTTATAGGAGGAGATTTAAGAACTTTTTTCTTAGCCAAGATATTATCTAGAGAAAAGCATGAAGTAAAACTCTATGGTTTTGATAAGTTAGAAAATATTAAAGAATGTGAAAAATATGAGGAAATGATTAGAACTTCTAGTAATATTGTCCTACCAATGCCATTTTCTAAAGATAATCAGTATGTAAATATGCCATTTTCTAATAAAGATATTGCAATTAGAGAGTTATTTTATTATTTAGAAAATAAAACTATATTTGTTGGAAATATGCATCAAGAATTAAAAGAAGAATTACATAGAAAACATAATCAAGTAATTGATTTCATGCAAAAAGAAGAATTTGCTATATTAAATGCTATCCCAACTGCAGAAGCTACAATTGAGATAATCTTAAAAAATACAAAAAAAATATTACAAAATAGTAATTGTTTGATTTTGGGATTTGGAAGAATTGGAATGGTGTTAGCGTATAAATTAAAGGGATTATTGGCAAATGTAACTTGTATGATAACAAGTGAAGTAGAAAAGGCATGGGCAGTAGTATATGGATATGAAACGACAAAAATACAAAATTTACAAAAAAATTGTACAAAATTGAAACAGTATGATATAATCATAAACACAATTCCTAAGGTAATATTTAAAGAAGAATTGAAAGAAATTAAGAAGGAAACATTAGTTATAGACTTGGCTTCAAAACCTTATGGAATTGATAGAAAAATAGCAGAACAAGAAAAATTAAATTTTATAGAGGCATTAGGATTACCACGGAAAATCAGCACCAATGACATCAGCAAAATATATGAAAGATATTATAAAACAATATGTGTAAACAAAGAACAAAAGAAATAAGAAAGGAAGAAAAAAGTTATGTTTTTAGATATTATAAAATCCATTATATTTGGAATTGTAGAAGGAATTACGGAATGGTTACCAATTAGTAGTACAGGGCACTTAATATTAGTAGAACAGTTTTTGAAATTTGAAAATGTTTCACCAGAATTTTGGTCAATGTTTCAAGTGGTTATTCAATTAGGAGCAATTCTAGCAGTTGTATTATTGTATTTTAAGAAGATATGGCCAATTACGAAACATAAAGAAAAAGCGATTAAACCAACAGGAATTTTATCTTATTTTGATAAAAATATTATGAATTTATGGGGAAAGATTTTAGTAGGTTGTGTGCCAGCAGCCATTATTGGATTATTATTTGATGAAACATTTGAAGCTTTATTTTATAACCCAACTTGTATTGCCATTGCATTAATTGTATTTGGTATAGCTTTTATTGTAATTGAAAATTGGAATAAAAATAGAAATGGTGCAAAGGATAAAAATTCTGAGATTACTTATAAAGATGCATTAATCATTGGTGTATTTCAATTATTAGCGGCCATTTTTCCAGGAACTTCACGTTCTGGAGCAACCATTATTGGTGGATTATTAATTGGATTATCAAGACCAAATGCTGCAGAATTTACATTTTATTTAGCAATACCAACCATGTTAGGTGCTAGTTTATTAAAATTAGTAAAATTTGGATTGGCATTTACAGGTGCTGAAATTGTTATCTTATTAGTGGGAATGGTGATATCTTTTGTGGTATCTATGTTTGTTATCAAATTCTTAATGAATTATATTAAGAAACATGATTTTAAAGTATTTGGATATTATCGTATTATATTAGGAATTGTTGTGTTAGCATATTTCTTTTTTGCATAATTTAAAAATATAATAAAGAATAGCAATATAATCAATTAAGATTGTATTGCTATTTTGTTGTTATGCATTTTTGTTATCTCTCCTTTCAGGATTAGGAGAAGAAGCACATAATTTCTCATATTCTTTACATTTTATCTTATAATCCATCTGCATACATAAATAACGATAATAACTAAAAGCTTGTTCATATTGCATGATAGGATTAAACATAGGGTCTTTATATAATTCATTCATATCAAAATTGGGATTTCCCATGTTAAAATCCATAAAAGGTTGTTGATAATAATTAAAATCTTTTTCCATAAAAATCCTCCATTAAAAATATATATCATTATTTTGCCAAAATATCTTTAATAAAATATATTAAAAATAAAAACAATATATGTCTATAAATCAAAATTGAAGAAAGGAAATAAGTTCATTAATATAAAAGTATATAAAACTGCTATGATGCCATGTAATAGTTTTCCATAGATATATGGCTTAATAGATAAATCACTTTTAGAGGTGATACTAAGTACCTGTAATAAAACAGATATACCACCAAAGCCAAGTAAAAATGATGTAATTAATATATTAATAGAAAGTTTTTTACAAGCAATATTGGAAATGGTACTGATTCCATTTGTAATTTCAAAAAATCCTGTAAATAGTGGCTCAATAAAAGAAGGAGAAATATGTATAAAATTAAAAAATGGTGTTGCAATGATTTCTATCATATGTGTTATACCACTTGACTTTAAGATAGAAATGATAGAAGAAAAGATGACAACAAATCCACCAATCACTAAAATAGATTTTATACTGCTCACAATACTTTCTGATAAAATTTCACCCAAGTTAGAAAAAGAGGCTTGTGTTTTATTTTCTGTATATGTTTTAGAGGTGGAAGGAGGTGAATCAGAATCTTTTGTTTTTTTCCAAAAGCGAAAAATGATTCCGACAGATAAAGAGGCTAGTAAATGCGTAACAAATAGTAAAATTCCAATCATAGTATTTCTATATAGTAAAATACCAACAGAGCCAATAATAAATAAAGGTCCAGAATTGTTAGTAAAACTTAAAAGTCTTTCACATTCTTCTTTTGTACAAATATGTTCTTTTCTAAAATTGGTAGCAATTTTTGCACCGATTGGATATCCACTGATAATTCCCATAATAAAAGCAAAGGCGCCTTCACCTCGAATATTAAATAAAGGTTTCATAAATCGATTTAAAATATTACCAATGTGATAAACAATGTTAGTATGCATTAAAAGTTCTGTTGCTACAAAAAAGGGAAATAAAGAAGGAACAACAGAAGTAGCCCAAAGATTGATTCCTGATTTGACAGCTGTTAAATTGGAATTTGAAAATATTAAAATAGAAAGGGTAAATGTTAAAAATAGAAGGGATATAAAATTTCTTTTTAATTTTAATACAATAAAGTTATTTTTTAGAAACATGAAATCCTCCTTTAGTTGATAAATACTGGGTTATGATTAGCTATAAAACTTTTTTATAAAAATAGAAAATTTTGTTGACTTTTTATATAAAAGATAATATAATCAGTTCATCATTTTTATTCAATTAAAATTTTTTGTTCCAATTTTTTACATCTTAAAATTTCAATTTAAAATCATTTTATTCAAGGAGGTGAGGAATATGCAGGAAACCTTAGAACTTATTTTGCAAGAGATAAGAGAAATAAAAGCAAAAGTAGATACATTAGAAAAGAAAGTGGATGTTTTAGAAACAAAGGTAGATAAATTAGAAATAAAAGTAGACAATTTGGAAACAAAAGTAGAGAATCTAGAAGAAAAGTTTGACCAAAAATTATCAGCGTTAGAAGAAAAGTTTGACAAAAAACTATCAGCATTAGAAGAAAGATTTGATCAAAAATTATCATCATTAGAAGAAAAATTTGATCAAAAGTTATCAGCACAAGAAGAACGTTTATTAAAAGCAATGGACAAGAAAATTGAAGAAGCAATTAGTAAGCAAAGTAAAGAAATTGCAGCAGAGTTTCAAAATTTAATAAAATATTTAGACAAAAGATTTAAAAAGATAGAAAAGAAATTAGATGAAGAAATCTTAAGCAATAAAATTGCACATGAATCTTATGAAGCAAGACTATATAAAATAGAGACAGCACTAAACTATTTAGAGAAGAAAATATTAGCGAAAAATGTGTAGTTTTGATAATTAAATATTTTATAAAATTTTAAATTTATAATAACAAAAAATCATTTAAGTGAATAAAAAAGGAAAAAATGCACATACCTAAAATAGAATAAAGAAGGGAAGTGCATTTTTTTATGGATAATAAAAAGTCAAATGGAATTGATAAAAATAATAATGAAGATTTTGAACATAGAGTTAATAGTGAGTTAGAAGAAAAATATGAAGTTGGAGAAGATAGCACAAAATATGGAGAGTTTATTTCATCCTATTTTGCATGGATTTCTTTACCTAATCAAAAGGAAAGGGCAGAAGAACTGCATAATATGACAAAAGGAAAAAATAATAAAAATAAAAGAAAAAGTGAAAAATAATGAGAAAAAAGTATAAAAGTTTATAAAATTTATTAAAAATAAGAATATTTACCATAAAAATGTCAAAAAAACAAATAAAAATAAAGTTGAAAAAATATAAAAAAGGAGTATAATAGAAATGTAGGTCAAAGAAAGTCAAAGTCAAAAAGGAGATGAGACCAATGCGAATGTCAGATGTAATAGAAGAATTTATAAAAGATTTATTTGATGATGATAATCAATTAGTAGAAATACAAAGAAATGAACTAGCAGAACATTTTAATTGTGTACCATCACAAATTAATTATGTTATATCAACAAGATTCAAACCATCTCAAGGATATTATGTAGAAAGTAAAAGAGGTGGCGGAGGTCATATTACGATAAAAAAAGTCAATAACACAAAGTCAGATTATTTTATGCACATTATAAAAAATATTGGGGAAGAAATGACTTCTAATGATGTGGATATATTAATTAATGACTTTCTAACTTATGATTTAATAACCAAAGAAGAAGCAAAGCTCTTAAAAGTGGCAACAAGTGATAATGTATTGTTATTAGCAAAAGATGTAAAAGACAAATTAAGAGCAAAGATATTTAAAAATATGTTATTAAATATAGAATAAAGGAGGAATTATTATGTTGTGTGATAATTGTAAAAAGAGAGAGGCAAACGTAAGATATTCAGAAAATATAAATGGGGTAAGAAAAGAATTAAATTTATGTGAGGAGTGTAGCAAAAAATTAGGAATTGGTGAGATTGGATTAGATATGCCAATTAATTTTTCAAGTTTTTTCGGAGATTTCTTAGAAGATTTTTCAAATACAGAATTTATGCCAATGTTTAATGAATTAAAAACATTAAAATGTGATCATTGTGGATATACATTTGAAGATATAGCACACACTGGAAAAGTAGGATGTGCAAATTGTTATGATGTTTTTCAAGATAGATTAGATCCGATTATTAGAAGAATTCAAAGTAGCAATCGTCATGTAGGAAGATTAGGAAAAAGTATTGATAAGAAAATAGAAGAAAGACAAGAAAGAAAAGAACATAATGAACAAAGTAGAAAGGAAGAAACTCCAGAAGAAAAATTAGAAGGATTAAAAGAGGACTTAAAACAAGCGATTAAAGAAGAACGTTATGAAGATGCAGCAAAACTAAGAGATGAAATTAAGAAATTAGAAGAAAACAATCAATAGAAAAGAGGGATAATATGAATTGGTATTTGCAAAGTGGAAAAGAATCAGATATAGCAATCAATACAAGAATACGATTTTCAAGAAATATACAAGGGTATAATTTTCATTTAAGTCCAAAAGAATTACAAGAATTGGAGAATAAAATAAAAGATAATATATATCAAATAGGATATGGATTAAGATTTTTAAAATTAGAAGATATGGATGATATTACCAAATTAAGTTTAGTGGAAAAAGGCTTGATTAATTATAATTTTGCTTTTGAATCAGGAAATATAGGTGCTATTTTAGTCAATGATGAAGAAAATATTTGTATTATGATAGGAGAAGATGACCATCTAAAAATACAAGTATTTAGTAGTGGCTTAGAATTAGAAAATACATTAAATTTGGCAATTGAAATAGATAAAAAGATAGAAGACATATTTGGCTATTGTGTTAGCAAACAATATGGGTATTTAACAGCTTGTCCTAATAATATAGGAACAGGTTTAAAGGCTTCTGTAAAATTGCATTTACCAGGTTTGGCTAAGACAAGAAATACAGAAAAAGTCTTAGAAGCTATTAATAACTTTGGTATTAATATCAAAGGAGTTTATGATGAAGCAGGGCATATTGTTGGAGATATGTATGAAATATCTAATAAGAAAACATTAGGAATTACAGAAAATGAGATTATACAAAATATTAAAATTATTGTAGAAAAAGTTATCAAACAAGAAAGAGAAGCTAGAAGATTTTTAGCAAATGAAGGTATTGAAGTCGAAGACTTAATATACAGGAATTATGGAATTTTAACAAATTGTAAAAAGATTACCATGGAAGAAGCAGAAAATCTATTATCTACTGTAAAACTAGGAGTAGATTTAGGAATCTTAAAAGAATTATCTGATTTACAAATACAAAAAATGTATTTATACATTGGGCCAGGTAATTTACAAAAATATTTTGGAGAACAATATGAAAGATTAGATAGAGAAATCAAAAGAGCAGAAATGATTAAACAAGTTATCAATCAATAAGAAAGGTGAGGTGATAATTATGACATATAATTTTACAAGTAGAGCGAAAAAGGCAATAGAAATTGCCAATGATGCAGCTTTAGAATTAGGACATAGATATATAGGAACAGAACATTTGCTATATGGATTAGCAAAAGAAGGTAGTGGTGTAGCATCCAAAGTATTAGAAAATCAAGAAATTACACCAGAAAATATTATCGATGTAACGATTGCATTGGTGGGAAAAGATGAACCCATTGAAGAAACGTTAGGATTTACGCCAAGAACAAAAAGGGTTATTGAAAATGCATTTATAGAAGCCAGAAAATTAGGATATAACTATATAGGAACAGAACATCTTTTAATTGGGCTATTAAGAGAAGGAGATAGTGTAGCAGCAAGAATTCTAATTGAATTAAATGTTAATATTCCAAAACTATATGGAGAAATCATCAGAGTGATTAATGAAGGTGAGGATTTAGCAGGAGAAAGTGACGCTAAAAATGGAAGAAGAAAATCTGGAAGCTATAACCAAACACCAACATTAAATCAATTTGGTGAAGATTTAACAGAAAAAGCAAAAGAAGGAAAATTGGATCCAATTATCGGAAGAAAAGAAGAAATTGAAAGAGTTATCCAAATTTTATCAAGAAGAACAAAAAATAATCCATGTTTAATTGGTGAACCAGGTGTTGGTAAAACAGCAGTAGTAGAAGGATTAGCACAAAAAATTGTGTCAGGAGATGTTCCAGAAATTCTAAAAAATAAAAGAGTGGTAACAGTAGATATTTCTAGCATGGTAGCTGGAGCAAAATACAGAGGAGACTTTGAAGAAAGAATTAAAAAAGCATTAAATGAAGTTAAAAAAGCAGGAGATGTTATCCTATTTATTGATGAAGTTCATACCATTGTAGGAGCAGGTTCTGCAGAGGGAGCAATTGATGCAGCCAATATCTTAAAACCATTATTGGCAAGAGGAGAAATTCAATTAGTAGGTGCAACAACTTTAAATGAATATAGAAAATTCATTGAAAAGGATTCTGCGCTAGAGAGAAGATTTAGTCCAGTAACGGTTAATGAACCATCAGAGAAAGATACGATTACCATTTTAAAAGGAATTAAAGATAAATATGAAGCCCATCATAATGTAAAAATAACAGATGAAGCAATTGATGCCGCAGTGAAATTATCTGTTAGATATATAAATGATAGATATTTACCAGATAAAGCAATTGACTTAATTGATGAGGCAGCTTCAAGAGCAAGATTAAAAACATATACAGAGCCAGATTCTTTAAAAGAATTGGAAGAAGAACTTGCCAATGTAATAAAAGATAAGGAAGAAGCTGTTAAGATTCAAAAATTTGAAAAAGCAGCATCTTTAAGAGACAAAGAAAAAGAATTAAAAGCAAAATATGAAAAAGAACAAAATAAATGGAAAAATAAAAACAATAAATCTGTAACAGACATTACAGAGGAAAATATTGCAGAAGTTATTTCAAGTTGGACAGGAATTCCAGCTAAAAAGATAACAGAGGATGAAAATGAAAGATTAAAACATCTAGAAGAAAACTTACATGAAAGAGTGATTGGTCAGGATGAAGCAGTAGAAGCAGTTGCAAAAGCAATCAGAAGGGGGAGAGTAGGATTAAAAGATCCAAAGAGACCAATTGGTTCATTCTTGTTCCTAGGACCAACAGGTGTAGGTAAAACAGAATTATCAAAAGCATTAGCAGAGTGCCTATTTGGTGATGAAAATGCCATGATAAGAATTGATATGTCTGAATATATGGAACCACATTCTGTATCTAAATTAATTGGTTCACCTCCAGGATATGTAGGATTTGATGAAGGTGGTCAATTAACAGAGAAAATAAGAAGAAAACCATATTCTGTTATCTTATTTGATGAAATTGAAAAAGCACATCCAGATGTGATGAACATGTTACTTCAAATACTAGAAGATGGTAGATTAACAGATAGCCAAGGAAGAACCGTTAACTTTAAAAATACAGTGATTATCATGACTTCTAATATAGGTGCAAGATTAATTACAGATAAAAAATCTTTAGGATTTTCTAAAGTAGATAATGATAAAAAAGATGACCAAAAAAAGGAATACGAAGAAATCAAAAAAGAAGTTATGGAAGCTTTGAAAAAAGAATTAAGACCAGAATTTATCAACCGTATTGATGAAATTATTGTATTCCATAAATTAACAGATAAAGAAATAGATAAAATTATTGATATTATGCTAAAAGAAGTAGTGGCTAGATTAAAAGATCAAAAAATTAATATTGAAATAGAACCATCTGTTAAAAAGCTAATTGCAAGTAAAGGAATTGATAAAAACTTTGGGGCAAGACCTTTAAGAAGAACCATTCAAAGTGTATTAGAAGATAGTTTAGCTGAAGAAATATTAGATGGAAAATTGAAAAAGAATAAAGTCAACAAGATTGGCGTTAAAGATGAGAAAGTGGTTGTAGAGAAATAGTTGATTACAGGAATGGTATAAAAGTTTGAAAAAATAAAAAAGATTACAATAATATAATAGTACAAAAAAGGAAGTCTTGGGTTACAAGACTTCCTTCTGGACGAATAACAGATGTTTCTCAGAATCTGTATTGTTTGCAAATTCATGAGAACCTCCTTGAGGACAAGAATATGCTCTGACTGTGTCTTCGTCCAAGTACCACTCACAACCTGCATCACAACTATGCAGGGCGATTTTCGAATGAGGCATCATAAGGATTTTTCCAAAACGACAGCACTCTGTGTTGGTACGACTTTCATACATTGTACGGATATATATTTCTCCGTACGCAACTTTTTCTTCAGCAAGCTTAACATAGCCTGCTGGAATAGGAGATTGTTTCTTCATTTTTTTTCACTCCTTTTTCTGAATCACGGTTTACGAGTAACATATATATTATACCATGAATTTACATAAATTGCAAGATTTTAAAATCAGGAATATATTGAAAAATCTATGAATACAATAAATGTGTGAACTTTATGTGAAAAATTAAAAAATACTATTGACATTTCATAAAAATGGGTATACATTATTAGCAGTCACAAAGATAGAGTGCTAAAAATAAAGGAGGTAATTTAAATGATTAAACCATTAGGAAGTAGAGTATTAATAAAAATGAAAGAAGGCGAAGAAACAACAAAAAGTGGAATTATACTAGCACAGGCTGCTCAAGAAAAACCACAAGTAGCAGAAGTTATAGAAGTAGGACCTGGCGAAATCATAGATGGAAAACCAGAAACAATGATTGTAAAAAAAGGTGATAATGTTATTGTTAGTAAATATTCTGGAACAGAAGTAAAATATGAAGGAACAGATTATATTATCGTAAAACAAGATGATATATTAGCTGTTGTAGAGTAAATAAAAATTTAGGTTTATAAGAATTAATTTGAAGGGAGATAGAGAAAAATGGCAAAAGTTATTAAATTTGGAGAAGATGCAAGAAAATCTTTATTAGAAGGTGTTAATAAATTAGCAGACACTGTTAAAGTAACATTAGGACCAAAAGGAAGAAATGTTGTATTAGATAAAAGCTTTGGAGCACCACTTATCACAAATGATGGTGTAACAATTGCAAAAGAAATTGAATTAGAAGATAAATTTGAAAATATGGGTGCAAGATTAGTTAAAGAAGTTTCAACAAAAACAAACGATGTTGCAGGTGATGGAACAACAACAGCTACAGTTTTAGCACAAAGCATGATTAAAGAAGGTGTAAAAAATGTAGCAGCAGGTGCAGATCCAATGGCAATTAAAAGAGGTATGGACAAAGCTGTAAATACTGCAGTAGAAGGATTAAAAGAAATTAGTTCAGATGTTAATGGAAAAGATGATATCGCAAGAGTTGCAAGTATTTCTGCAAACAATGAAGAAATTGGAAACTTAATTGCAGAAGCAATGGAAAAAGTTTCAAAAGATGGTGTTATTACAATTGAAGAATCAAAAACATCAAATACAGAATTAAATGTTGTAGAAGGAATGCAATTTGACAAAGGATATTTATCACCATATATGGCAACAGATACAGAAAAAATGGAAGCTGTTTTAGATAATCCATATATCTTATTAACAGATAAAAAGATAAGCAACATTCAAGAAATCTTACCATTACTAGAAAGTTTAATGCAAGAATCAGGAAAACTATTAATTGTTTGTGATGATATGGAAGGAGAAGCATTATCAACATTAATCTTAAATAAATTAAGAGGTGTATTAAATGTTGTAGCTGTTAAAGCTCCTGGATTTGGAGATAAGAGAAAAGCAATGTTACAAGATATTGCTACATTAACAGGTGCAGAAGTTATTACATCAGACTTAGGATTAGAATTAAAAGATACAACAATTGCACAATTAGGTAGAGCAAAACAAGTAAAAGTACAAAAAGAAAATACAATTATTGTTGATGGTGCAGGAGATAAACAACAAATCGCTGATAGAGTTGCTCAAATCAAAGCACAAATCAATGAGACAAAGAGTGATTATGATAGAGAACAATTACAAGAAAGATTAGCTAAAATTGCTGGTGGTGTAGCTGTTATCGGTGTTGGAGCTGCAACAGAAGTAGAAATGAAAGATAAAAAATTAAGAATAGAAGATGCTTTATCTGCAACAAAAGCAGCAGTAGAAGAAGGTATTGTTGCAGGTGGTGGAACAGCTTTAGTAAATGTTATTCCAACTGTTGAAAAATTAGTAAGCACACTAGAAGGTGGAGAACAATTAGGAGCTAAAATTGTGTTAAAAGCATTAGAAGAACCAGTAAGACAAATTGCTATTAACGCAGGATTAGAACCAGCAGTTATTGTTAATAAAGTTAAAAATGAAAAAGCTGGTATTGGATTTGATGCAGCAAAAGAAGAATATGTAGATATGAAAAAAGCAGGAATTGTAGATCCTACAAAAGTTACAAGAAGTGCTTTACAAAATGCAGCATCAATTGCTTCAATGGTATTAACAACAGAAAGCTTAGTTACAGATGCACCTGAAAAGAAAGAGTGTTGTGGAGGACATGATGGAGCACCAGCAGGAATGGATGGAATGTATTAATAAAATGAATATAGAAGAAAAAAGAACATAGAGAAATTTTTCTATGTTCTTTTTTGTCATTTAATCTATTTTCCATAGTTGGAATTTTCCAGTAATCTCATTTACGTCTTTTGAGTCACCATAAATGATAGCACCTAAATATTCTAAACTGTCATTACTTTTTTCACTAATTGAATTTACTAATTCATCATCAGTTCTAGTATCTAACATATCTCTGGGGTAATCAGCTACTAATAATTTAGGATTAGATTTAGCAATTTCTATGGTTGTTTTTAATTTACCTGGTTTTACTTTTGTAATGATAAAAGGAAACTTACTAATTCCTAAGTGTTGTGTTCCGGATTTATCAGTTAAAATTGATTTTCCCATAATTTCATTATCTGAATATTTGCCAATAGATATGGCAAGATGACCAATCACATTAAGAGCAACAGCTGGTTCTACATTTGTTGCAATGATCCCTACAATTTTTTTATCTTCATAATTCATATATGACACTCCTTTACTTAAAATAATAAAAAATTAATTAAATAAAGGAGTTAAAACATTTTCTAATACTTCTATTTTAGCCCATAATTCTCCACCATGCATTTTTCTTGAATATTTAGGCATTTATTAAATCCTCCAATCTCATATATTTTCAAATATTATATCACAAATGCATAATAAAAAAAAGACTTAACAGAAAATCTGTAAGTCTTTTTTCTGGTGGCTTCAAGTGGAATCGAACCACTGACACGAGGATTTTCAGTCCTCTGCTCTACCAACTGAGCTATGAAGCCATAAAAAAATGGCGACCCGGAACGGGCTCGAACCGTCGACCTCTAGCGTGACAGGCTAGCGTTCTAACCAACTGAACTACCGGGCCGTAAAAAACATGGTGGTCGCTACAGGGCTCGAACCTGTGACCCCCTGCTTGTAAGGCAGATGCTCTCCCAGCTGAGCTAA
>CALXZX010000023.1 GCA_944393375.1 uncultured Clostridia bacterium
AATCATTATTGCAACCGATTTTAAGGCATAAAAAAACACCTACAGTCATTGAAACTGTAAGCATTTATGTTTTGGTTGCGGGGGTAAGACTCGAACTTACGACCTTCGGGTTATGAGCCCGACGAGCTGCCAACTGCTCCACCCCGCGATATAAATTTTACAAATGTAATTATACTACTAATAACATACATTGTCAACACTTTGGTCAAAAATACAATATTTTTCAAGCAAAATTATATTTAATTTTTTTCTTAGCATTTTCTAAACAAACTTTATCATCTCATATATTATATTCAAAAAAATAAAAAATATTCCTAAACCCAAAGTAAAAAATACCAGAACAAAAAACAATAAAATATAAAAACAGTATATTTTTTTATCATATTGTGATATACTAATCATGCTAAAAGGTAAATAACTAAATTAATACCTTTTATATTATAACCATTATAAAAATGTAAAAAAGAAAGGATGGATCACTATGAAAAATGAATTAGTTATAAAAAAATGTAAATCTTGTGGAGCAACTGTAAAAGTTATTGAAGACTGTAATTGTGAAGGATGTGGTATTGTTTGCTGTGGTGAACCAATGGAAGTTTTAAAACCAAATTCAGTGGATGCTGCAGTTGAAAAACATGTTCCTAACTATGAAAAAATTGAGGATGAAATTTTTGTTACAGTAAATCATGTTATGGAAAAAGAACATTTTATTGAATGGGTAGCTTTAGTAGCAAATAATAAAGAATATACGGTCAAATTATATCCAGAACAAAATGCTGAATGTCGTTTTCCATATATTCCTGGTTCATGCTTATATGCTTATTGCAATAAACACGGTTTATGGAAAAAAGAGGTTGAATAATATTTCTTGTTTTTAAAACTTATTCTCACTAAACTTATAAAACATAATAAAAATAATAGCTCTAACCTATCAAATTTTAATAAGTTAGGGCTATTTTTTATATATTTATTTACACCATAGTTTTTCAATTTCTTATTTTTGATTTTTATTCTCATTTTTTCTTATTTTTCAATTTTTTTCATTTTTATTTCTTATATCTCATTTTTTGATCCTATTCAACTTCTTCTGTAATATTCACATTATCATTTTCTTGTATCTCTAAAGTATTAGTCATATTGGATTCTGTTGTATCAATATAATAGTCTACCTCATTTGTTTCTTCTAGTTCTTCTGCTTCTACACAAGTAACAACTTGTTCTCCTATATCTGCTATCAAATCACTTGCGTTTGCAATTCCCTTTGTAAACACACCTATTAAATATGTGTTTTGACCATAGATAATTCCATAATCATGTACATATCCGTCATAAGAACCATATTTGTGAGCCACTTCATACTGTGGTATATTGGCCTTTAGATATTCACCACCTGATGATATTTTCATATATTCAATTAATTCACTATATTTATCAGCATTTTGATATAGATATTGCAATACATCATAATAATATGAAACATTCGCAACATTTGATGAATAAAAGTCTTCTATAAGTTCTATATCTGAATATTTTGTTAATTCTTCTTTACATTTTTGATATCCTATACTATTTACTAAAATATTTAATGCCGTATTATCACTATTTACTATTGTTTGTTTTAATAAGTAAGAAATTGGTATTCTTTCTCCTACTGAATAATCTGCTGCAGTACTTCCATCCCCTACTTCATAGTCACCACTATTATATAATAAGGTGTCTGATAAATTTAATTCTCCATCTGTTATTTTATCATAATACAACATAGCAACTGGAACTTTTATCGTACTTGCCGCTGTAAAATATGTATTTTCATTATAAAAATAATACTTTTTTTCTTCTATATTATAAAAGAAAAAGAAAAAATTACTTTCGTTTAAATTGTTTTCTGTCATAATTTCATTTATTAAATTTTCTATATTACTATCTACTGTTTCTTCTACAATTGGTTCTTCTATGCTTGCTGCTTCCAAGCTTTCATCTTCTTTTTGTCCTTCTGGTTGTTCATTTACCTTTTCTTTACTTCTCATAATATAACTATATATAACAATTCCTATAGCAATAATTGCACATATAGAAAGTCCTATTTTTAGTACTTTATTATCAACTTTTAACTTGCTTTTTTCTTCTTTAGAATGTTTTCCTTTTTTACTCATGCATTTTACTCCATTTTTATTTCATTATATCATAAAATTTTGTTTTTTCTTAAAATTCACCATAATTTCACATTTCTCGTTCTAGGAAACAAATTCTACTTATGCAACATTTTTTGTAATATAAAAAAAATGATTTCTCCTATATTAGGACAAATCTCGCTTCGCGAGAACTTTTCTCTACTTTTCTAATTTAACACATATATTTAAGTTCTCGAAAAAGCGTAAAGATTTGTCGACGCGAAAAATTGCGTAGCAATTTTTCTGTGCAACGTTATTTTTTTATTGAATAGGAGAAAGCCATTTTTCCTATTCAATAAAAAAACTGATAATTATTTTTCATTATCAGTTTTTTAGTATTCCATTATATATTTAACATTTTATCTTAAAAATCCATTAATAATTTCTTCTTCTGCCTCTTTTTCAGATAGTCCTAATGTCATTAATTTTGTTAATTGTTCACCCGCAATTTTTCCGATAGCTGCTTCATGGATTAAATTAGCTTCTACATTATTTGCTGTAATTTCAGGTGTTGCTGTAACAATGGCATTATCTTTTATAATGGCATCACATTCACTATGTGCAAAACATTTTTCATTTCCATATATTTTAGAAACAAATTCTTGTTTTGAGTTTTCTGTTGCAACAGATCTAGAGGTAACATGTGTACTAGAATTTTCTCCATTTAGTTGTACATCAAATACAGTTTTTGCATATTGATTTCCATCTGTCATGATTTTTTCTGTTACTACAAAGTTAGTATCATTTTCTAAAACGCCTTTTGTTTCTCTAATGGTTGAACTAACACCTTTAATTTGTACACTTTCCATTTCTAAGCTACTTCCCGCTTTTAAATATACTTCTGTTACTGGATTTAGAATTCTTTTTCCATCTCCACTTCCTTCTCCATAATGTTTTTCTATATATCTTACTTTGGCTCCTTCCTCAAGGTAAAATCTATGAATTCCATCATGTTCTGAATCTTTATGATGATCATTATGAATTCCACATCCTGCTACTATAATGACATTAGCATTTTTTCCGATATAAAAATCGTTATATACTAAGTCCTTTAATCCACTTTCTGTAATGATAACTGGTATATGTATAAATTCAAATTTTGTATTTTCTTTTACATATATATCAATTCCTGATACATCTTTTTTTGTTACAATATTGACATTTTCTGTTACTTGTCTTTCTATCCCTTTTCCATTTTTTCTAATATTGTATGCACCTTTTGTCATATTTTCTAAATTAGAAACTTCATTCAAAAGTTGTTCATCTATTTGATTTAAATTCTTTGACTCCATATTTTCTATCTTCCCTTCTTTCTGTATCATTTTTCATTTATAAATTATGAATAAATCTTTTTCTTTCCTAATATGTTTTTTTTACAATGTCCTTAAGGTTTTATTCAAACACTTATATAATTTAATCTTTTTGACATTCCTTTTTTATTTTACAACAACCTTTATTTTTTATCTCGTTATTTAATATCTCTTCACTCGTACCAATTTTTTGTATCTTTCCTGATTTCATTAATATGATTTCATCAGCTATTTCTAAGATTTTTTCTTGGTGTGATATGATAATGGTTGTTCCTTTTGTAATTTCACTCATTGTTTGGAACACATCAATTAAATTATTGAAACTCCATAAGTCAATTCCTGCTTCTGGTTCATCAAATATGGTTAATTTTGTTTGTCTTAAAGCAACGGTTGCAATTTCAATTCTTTTTAATTCTCCTCCAGATAAAGATCCATTTACTTCTCTATCTACATATTCTTTTGCACATAACCCAACTTTTGCTAATGCATCACAAGCTTCTTTTTTAGTTATTTTTTTATGTGCTGCTATTTTTAATAAGTCATAAACTGTGATTCCTTTAAATTTAACTGGTTGTTGAAACCCGAAACTAATTCCCAATTTTGCTCTTTCATTGATTTCCATATTAGTAATATCTTTTCCGTCAAAGATAATTTTTCCTGAATCTGGTTGTTCAATTCCCATTATCATTTTTACTAATGTTGATTTTCCTGATCCGTTTGGTCCTGTAATGGCGATAAATTTTCCTAAATCTATTTTTAAATTAATATTGTTTAATATTTTTTTGTTATCTCTTTCAAAACATATATTTTCTAATTCTAATATCATGTTTACCTCCTATTTTATTTTCTTGTTTAATCTATTTTTTATAGTAACTTTTATACAGCTTTGGCATTTTGGATTATTTTCATCATAGTCACAATCTAAGTCTCCTAAATCCATAATTTTACTTATGTATTTTTCTAGTTTTTTCGTAGTATCTGGTGACATAGCATGTTTCATAGATTTTGCTTCTTCTTCAGCATCTTTTTCATCTATATCTAATATATCTACTAAAAACATTTTTATAATGTCATGTTTTTTTATGATTTCCTTTGCTTTTTCTTCTCCTTGATATGTTAGCTTGATATCTCCATATACTTCATATTCCACCAAGTCTAGGTCTCTCAAATTTTTTATAGCTCTATTTACACTTGGTTTTGTAATTTTTAGTTTTTTAGCGATATCTGTCACCCTGATTTTGCCACTACTTTTTTCTAATATATATATTGTTTTTAGATATTCTTCTTGGGAATTGGTTAGTTTCATATTTTCCTCCTTGTTAGTTTACGCTAACATCTTACTATGGTTTCATATCCTTGTCAAGTAGTTTTTTAAAATTTATGTCCAATTAGGGACGTTTCTGTTTGGACATTAAAAAAGAAAAACTTATAAGGCTTAAATTCAATATAATTAAAATTTATAAAATTATAAGTATAAATGGAAAAAAGTAAAATTCTAATTATATTTATTGTATTGAAATAAGCATGTTGCTTTGGAAAATGTCCAAATAGAAACGTCCCCAATTGTCCCTTATTTCACACAAATCAAGTCTTTTATGTTTTCATATTTGGCATCACCAATACCACTAACCTCTTTTATATCTTCTATAGTTTTAAAATTACCATTTTCCTCTCTATAATTTACTATTTTTAATGAAGTGGAAGGTCCAATTCCTGGTAATGTTTCTAATTCTGTCTGTGTTGCTGTATTTATATTAATTTTTTCATTCTTTTTTTCTTCACTTTGTCCATTTGTTTGTTCATCTTGAATCACTCCACTTGATGATGTCACATACTTTGAAGTTTCATCAATCCTGTTTTTATTTTGAATTTGTTCATTTTTTTCTATCTCCTCTCCTATCGTTGGTATATAAATTTTCATTCCGTCTTCTAGTTTAAAGGCTAAATTAATATTTTTCGTATCTGCATTTTCTTTTAATCCTTCTGCTTTATTTATTGCATCTGATATCCTACTATTTTCTTCTAATTCTACAATACCTTCTTTATTTACTGCTCCTGATACATGCACAATGATCTTATTTATTTCTTCCTTTGTAGTTTCTTCGCTTTCTTCTATATCCTCGGCTATATTTCCTATCATGTTTTCTTCTGCAAAAATAACACTATCATCTTCTTTGGTATAGATATAGTATAAAAAGGCAATGATAATCATTGACCCGATAATCACCATTATTATTTTTTGTTTTTTATTAAATTCATACATCATAATCATTTGATATATACTTAAATATATCCTTCTTTCCTCCTCATATATATTTAGGTTTTTTTATTGGTTTTACCTATAAACCTACAATTTTTATATTACATTTCTTTTTTGTTCACCAAATGTCCATATATTTGTTATAAAATAAAAAATATGATTGCAAAATTCGACAAAATGCTATATAGTATTACTATTAATATTATTAAATAAATTCATTATTAGGAGTTTATAAGATGAAAATACATGTTAAAAAAATTTTTATACTGTCTTTTTTGATAATAACAGTATTACTTACAAATTTGAATATTGTTTATGCAACAAATAATGATACAGATGCACCAGAAATTGCTTCTGGAGCAGCTATTTTAATTGATAATGAAACAAATAGAGTATTATATGATAAAAATGCAAATGAAAGAATGTTTCCAGCAAGTACTACGAAAATTATGACAGCTATACTGGTATTAGAAAACTGTGATTTAGATGAAACTGTCACTGCAAGTTATGATGCTCTCATGTCTATTCCAGAAGGTTATGTAACTGCTGAAATTCAAGGTGAAGAACAATTTACGGTAGAACAACTTTTAGAAATGTTATTAGTGCATTCTGCAAATGATGCAGCAAATGTATTAGCAGAATATGTTGGTGGTTCTATAGAGAGCTTTATCTCTATGATGAATACAAAGGTTAATGAATTAGGATTAAGCAATACTCATTTTACAAATGCTTATGGACTACAAGAAGATAATCATTATACAACAGCATATGATTTAGCTAAGATTATGCAATATTGTATTCAAAATGATGATTTTAGAAGAATTGCTGGTAGTGTATCTTGCTCTATTCCTGCAACCAATAAATCAGGTGTGAGATCTTATACATCTACTAACCAATTAATTCTTCCTGATAGCCCTAATTATTATAGCTATGTCACTGTAGGGAAAACAGGTTTTACCACAGAAGCTGGAAGATGTTTGGTTTCTTGTGCATATAGAAATGATATCGAACTTACTTGTGTTATATTAGGTGGAACACTTTCAGATGATAGCATTTCTTCAAGATTTACAGATAGTATTTCTTTATATCAATATGGATTTAACCATTTCTCCTTAAAAAATATTGCCAATCCAGGAGATATTATTACCTCTATAGAAGTATCTAATGCTACTCCTGCTACAAAATCATTAGATTTGGCTTTTGTAGATAGTATTCATGCATTAGTTAATAATGCTGACCTTGAAACAAATTATATTCCTGAAATACAATTAAATTCTAATATTTCTGCTCCAATTGCAGAAGGTGATATACTTGGAAAAGCTATATATACAATTGATGGGATTTCTTACGAAGCAGATATCGTCGCAACACATAATGTAGAAAATTCTCAATTACTTCAATTTGTATTACAAATTGGTGGTATATTTATTGCTTTACTAATTACATTTGAAATATTCTTTTCAAAAAGAAGAAAGAAAAATATTTAAAATCATTCTAAAAGGCAGACAAGATTTACTTGTCTGCCCCTATTTTTTATATTCATCTTATTATTAATAATCTTTTCCAATAATAATCGTTACATCTACTTTGCTAGAACTTCCTCCTGAACTACTATCAGAAATAGTTCCTGCTCCTACTGTTTCTTTTATATTATTCATTGTTGTTGCTGAAACATCTTTTTTATTGGCAATTACTGTTTTACTCGTTGAAGTTGTTGTTCCTGTTCTAGAAACATTATATCCTTCTTCTTTTAATTTGCTTACAACTTCTTGTAGTACTTTACCATCACTTGTTCCATTTAGTACTTCTATTTTTATATTAGAATTTGAAGTTGTTGTTGAACTACCAGAAGTTGTACTTGTTGTATTACTTGCTGTATTTATTGTATTTCCATCTGTTGTTCCTTCTTCTGTTAATTCTTCTGGATAAAATAATTCTTTTATCAATTGCTCTGTTTCTTCTTTATCTACTACAAATATACTAACACCATTTGTTTGACTTAAATCAGGAACACTTCCTGGTAATGATGCTGTTTGTAAATTTTCTGTGCTAAATTCTACAGCATATGGTAAATAATCTTTTAATACATCAAAATTTAAATTGGTAATTAAATTTCTGCTAGCAATATCCAATATAGAACCTAATTTTGTTATATTTTCTAATTTTACAGTTTGTTCAACTACTGCTGTAATAAATTCTCTTTGATTTCTCATTCTTCCTATATCATTATCACCATATTCTGAAGGGAAACTTGTTCCGTCATTATTTTTTCTGAATCTTAATAATTCTTCTGCTGCTTGACCATCTATTTGTTGAAGTCCTTCTTCAAAATGAATATGTAAATCCTGTGATGTATCATCATAATTCATGTCTGTTGGAACATAATATTCAATTGGTCCAATTGCATCTACTAATTCTATTAATGCTTCTGTTTGCACAATTGCATAATATTGTAAATCTAATCCTGTTAATTCATTAACTGCTTCTAAAGTCTTCATTGGATCTCTTGTTACATTATAAATCGCATTTATCTTATCAGATGCTACTGCTCTTTTTGTATTTGTCCCTGTAAAAGAATCCCTAGGTATTGATAACAATACTGCTTTTTGTGTATTGGGATTATATGAAGCTACAATTATTGTATCTGTTAAAGCCACTCCTTCTTGGTCTGTACTAACCCCCATTAATAGTACTTGAAATTCTCCTAAACTCTTTCTTGTATTTTCATCATGTCCTACCATTGTTGCTAACATACCAGATAAGCCTCCCCCGTTTTTATACACTCTGTATGCAAATATACCTCCAGCAACTAGCAAAACTAGTAATATAACTAAAAATATTTTCTTCCACATCTTCATTTTCTTTTTTGGTTTTTGTTTTGTATTTTGGTTTTTATTTTTATTATTTGTCTTTTGTCTTTTGTTTACTTTATTATTATTCACTTACAATCCACTCCTAAAAAATCATGTAATCAGTATAGCAAATATCTTATCAAAAATCAACAAATAAAGACAAATTTTAAGAATTTGTCTTTATATTTTTCTTTTCTATTTTATTCATTTTCACTTACTTTTGTAAATAGTATATCTAAAATATTATTTTCATTCATCATTTTTCCTATATAAGATTCTTCAACAGCTGTATAAACATGGTTTTGTGGTTCTATTTCTCCACTTAAATTTACTAGTAATAATATAATATATACAATTAGTATTCCTCTTAAAATCCCATAAATAATGCCTCCTAATTGATTTAGTTGATTCAATATTGGCAATTTTGAAACTAAATTTGCTAATGCTGTAACAAATTTTAATGCAATTCTTATTATAATATATAAGATTAATATAACTGCTCCTTCTATAATATTAATAGATATATTTCGCGCTGTTTCTGGCAACATGTTATTTTGTATACTTTCTACTACTTGATTTGCACCTTCTTCGTCATTTGTCATAATATCATTTGCTTCTTCTAAGATTGCATTTTGAATTGCTTCATCAATTCCTGTTACATTAATAATTACATTTGAAACTGGTTTATACAATAATAATGTTAATACAATAGCAATAACAACAGCTACCAATTGTATAGCCAATGTAATTAAACCTTTTCTATAAGCTAAAAAAGTTGATAATAAAATAATGGCTACAATAATTAGATCTACAACAATACTCATAGTTTTTACTCCTTTTTTATAAATTAATAATTTCTACTTTATCTCTATAAATAATTCCTGCTATATTATCTGATACTGTAACATTTGATACCTCTTGATTTGCTATATATCTTTTTACAAGCCACCCACCTGTGTTGATAAATTCAATTTCTGTTCCTAAATTTAGAGCAATCATATCTCCTTTTGTATACATTTCTTTTACAGATGTTTCTACTGTATAATTTTGAGTATTTTTACTTTCTACATTAATTATATTAATCACTGAATTTGCAGAAAAAATCCCTGATGATTCTTCTTGAATGGTTGCAAAATTGTTTTTCAAATCAATGGATTGTGCTGTTATCCTTTTATCCTTATTATCAAAAATAACAGATTCTTGACCATTTTCTATTATATTAATTGTATCTGTGTACATACATACAATTCTGTCTTTGTCTTGATAATCAATATTGACAATTAATTTGTTTTGCTCACTTTTATAATTATTCTCATCTGAATTCCTTGGGTCTGTTCTTGCTTTTTCAATAGAAGTAATTCGTACATTTGATTGGATAATAGTTCCTGATGTATCTACTTCAGCAATTGCCAAATATTTATTATCATTTGAGATAGCTACATCTACTGCCATAGTATATGATAAAAATGAAATAAATAAAGAATTTCCTTCTGGGTCAAATACTTGGACCTCGCTTTTATAACTTGTTCCTGTCATAATAACAGCTACATATCCATTTTTGTTAACATATACTTTAGAAATATTTCCTTCTACTTCACTCTCCCATGCCACTTCTTTGTCTTCAACGACATAAACTTTTTGTCCATTAGATTCTCCAATCACCAAAAATCGATTGGCAGAATCAAATAATGGATTGGTAATTTGCACTTCCAAATTGACTTCTTCTTTTCCATTTGAATCATATAAAGATAATTTATTTTTACTTAATATTCCTATATATTTATTAAATGCATATATGTTTGTTGATTCACCCTCATCCAATTCAATCGTCGTAACACCATCTTGTGAAATTTCTTTTCTAAATATTTCCACATCAATCCAATTTCTAAATTCATTGTTTGTAATATATAAAGCTACTATAACAATTATTGCAATGACAAAAATAGAGATAACAATGGATAAAATAATTTTTTTTGCATTTATTTTTTTATTTTCTGTTTCTGGTTCCTCCCAATAATCTCTCATTACATTTCTCCTTATCTTTCGTTAATGATATTCTACTATACTAATTTTAAAAAAGCAAGCTAGCGCCTGTTTTTTCTACTATTTTCTCCTAATTTACTAACTACTTAGGTGCCCAATACTAACATTTCACTTATGATTCACTTTTTTGTGTACTTATTTTTATAATTTGAATCAATCCTATGTATCCAAATACAGGATATAATAAATTTACTAAATTTGAAAAACCAATATTGGAAACTAAAACAGCACTTATACATATTAAAATAGCATATTGTTTATATCTTTTCTTACTGTTTGCTATATTCTCTAAAAGACTCGTTCCTAAAGAAATACTTGTTGTTAAAATAGAACTTAAAATAATAAACCCATATATATATTGGAATATAGGTGAAATTTTTGAAGCAACATACACTGCTGGCATTTCTAAGTTTTGTATGTCCACATCTATTTTAGCTAATATAAAAAAGACAATTAATGATAACACAATTATCAAAATAGAGATTAATATAGAAATAATCCCCTGTTCTTTCTTATTGCTAACAAAATTTCTTAAAGCAATCAATATAGGAATTAATAATATGGTATTATAACTACCATATAACACACTATCTAGCATCCATTTCCAACTGGTATTTTCTAATACATAATGAGATATTTCAAATACATTTTTGAAATCTATTACATTCATACCAATTACAAATAAACATCCAATTAATACAGGAACAATATATTGACTTACCTTAATTAATCCTGATACATCTTTTAGAAATACAAAATAGCAAATTAGTGCTAATATACTACTTCCTATTAAAGAATGTATTCCAAATTGTTGTTCAAAATATGCTCCAAATCCAGCTATCATGATGTAAAATGTAATTAAAATAAATATGTTCATAATGGAATTAAAAATTTCTAGATGTCTTTCCTGTTTTATAAATTTTTTTAAAAAGTTTTTATAATTCGTTACTTCATTTTCTTTGCTAATACTTAACACTTTGTATGTAACAAATCCTAATAACATACTAGAAATCAAAATTCCAAAAATTCCATTAACTCCATATTGATAAAAAAATATATAAATTTCTTGACCTGATGCAAATCCTGCACCTATCAATGTTCCTATAATTACAAATACTGCTTTTAAGATTTTTTTCATCTCAACTTTCCCTCTTATTTTCATATACTTAAGCATTAAATATTTTATAATATTTTATGAGGGTTTTCCTATTTTATTCAAACATTTCCTAAACATCAATGGAAATAAAGATTTTGACTTTTTAATTTTAATTTATCAAAAAAATTTTTTGATATAAGAAGCCTAACTTTGTTGTATACGGAAAAATCTAAATTTGGTAAGATAAAAGTCGACTTTTCCTATGCAATAAAAATCCCCCAATTATTAAACTATCTTGTCTAATAATTGGGGCACTTCATTTATCTAAATTTATCTTTTACTAAATTTTTAAAAATTAGTTTGAATTGTCTTTTTTATTTTTTTCTTCTTCTCTTTTGCCATACAATTAAACCTATTATAATAATAACAGATGGTACTGCAAATATAATTATTCTAACAATTGTATCTTGTTGTTCTGTTGCTGTATAGGTTACTGTTCCTGTGCTCTTTCTTGCTGTAATATCTTCTTCTCTATCTGACAAATATGCTAAAGAATTTAATACTAAGTCTTTATTATATGTTGAAATTTGTATTGCTGGATATTGATCATCTTGTCTAAGTCGATAATCTGAAATGAAGTAATTTTCTCCATAAATAATTAATGTTGATGTTAGTGCTGATTCTTCCGTTTCTTCATTTGCTTCTGTTATTGTTTTTTCTAATTCTGCACCAACCACAAAAGGACCGATTTCTTCTCCTTCTGTTGCTGTCATTGAACTATTATTAAAGTTTGTTCTAAAATATGCATCTTCACTAGTTGTTGCTAAATCTGTTTCCTCGACATTTAATTCTTCTAACCCATCTTCATTAATATTGATTTTTGTTGCATTTGCAAGAATGACACCATCACTATATATATCTTCTGTTATTTTTGAATATCCTAAATTTGGAATAATTAGATTTGGTGAACCTGTTACCATTCTTGATGAATTTGTTTCCATGATAACACCTACTTCAAAAGGATTTACTCCATATAAAGCTAATACTTCATTTACATTTGGTAATTCTACTGAAATTGCCGTTGCTGCATTTAACCATAGGATATTACCACCTCGATTAATATAATTGATAATTGCTGTTTTTGCTTCTTCACTAAAATCTTGTGTTGGTGAAGCAATTACCAATGTATCACAATCATCTGGCACATTTCCTGTTGATAAAATATTTAATGTTTCTACTTCTGTTATTTCATTTTGTAAATATACATTTAAATAACTCAAACCATAATCTAAGCTAAAATCATCACTATATCCTTCTAAAAAATATACTTTTGGAATATCATCTGTTGTAACAGATATGATAGCACTTGTTAATTTTTCTTCAGCAATACTAATTGTTTCATATGTTGTTGTATCATAAGTGACTAAATCACTTGATGTTAATACTTTTGAACGGTCTCCACATTCTACAATAATTCCAGTTGAACCAGTTTCTATACCATATTTCTCTGCTAAATCTGGTCTACTGTCTGCATCAACTGCTTCTGCAACAATTCTTTCATTTGCACTTTTATACTGTTTTGCAAGAGATAAATCTGCATCATCATCTGAATATCCTACAAAATATATATTAACATCTTTGTCGATATCTTTTACTCTTTCTTTACTTTCATCTGTTAATGTATACAATTTTTCTTGTGTAAAATCCAATGGTGTTAAATCTAAACTTTGCATACCAGCATTAATTGTTAAAAATACCATCACAATTAGTACAACTAATATGATTGTTTTGGTACCATCAATTAACCATTTTTTCTTTATTCGTTGTACAAATTCACTTGTCTCCTTATCCTTTTTTACTTTCTCTTTTTTTGCCTTTTCTGTTTTTGGAGTTTTCTTTTCCTTTTTCTCTTTCGGCATTTTTTCTTTTTTTATCTTTTCTTCTTTTTCTTTCAACTTTACTAACCTCCTTACCTTACACTTTTTCTTCTTTGCATAACAATAATCGTTAACAATATACACATAATGGTAAATGTTATAAAGGTTACTGTGTCTGCAATATTAATCTGTCCTGATGGAAAATTAGCAAATATATTTATTAATGAAAAATTGGTAAATATATTACTAAAGTTTGGTAAAAACCATGTTAAGATAAAAAATCCAATTGTAATAACACCTGCTACAATTTGATTTTCAGTTATACTTGAAGCTAATAATCCAAATGATATGTAACTCATAGCAAGTAATAAGAATCCTAATAAAGTAACCAATGCTGTCGTTAAATGTGGTGTTCCGAAAAAAGATAATATTCCAAAATACATAAAAGTACAAAGTTCCGTAATTACCACAATTAAAGTAGCTGATATGAACTTTCCTAATACAATTTTAGTAATGCTAATTGGTGATGTTAATAATAGCTGTTCTGTACCAGATTTTCTTTCTTCAGCCAATGTTCTCATTGTAAGAATTGGTGTAATAAATGTTAAAATAGTTGCACCTGAATAAAATATATACTCAAAATTTACACTTTGATACTTAAATACATCTGTGTAGAAAAATATACTAAACATAATTAAAAATAATCCTATGAATACATATCCTACTGGTGAAAAGAAATAGGATTTAAATTCTTTTTTTATGATTGCCCACATTATTTATTTCCTCCTTCGATTAATTTCATAAATGCATCTTCTAATGTTATATCTGCTTTTTTCATCTCAAATATAGTTATATTCTCTTTTGCAAATTCAGAGAAAATCTTTTTTCTTAAATCAACATCTTTATCTGCTTCAATCAAATATTGTTTTGTTTTATCTTCATTTTCCTGAACTAGTTCTATATTTTTAATTTCTTTTATTTTATCTTTCATACTTTCTATTTTATTTTCTGTATCCTCAACTGTAACATAAATACAATTATTATTACTTACTTTATTCTCTAAATTTTCTGGTGTATCAATTGCTACAATTTTACCTTTATTAATAATGATAACTTTATTACAAATTTGACTAACTTCTGATAAGATATGAGAACTTAATATAACTGTATGTGTTTTTCCGAGTTCTTTAATTAAATTTCTAATTTCTGTAATTTGTTTTGGGTCTAACCCTACTGTTGGTTCATCTAATATTAATATCTTAGGTTCTCCTACTAAAGCCCCTGCCATACTAACTCTTTGTTTATATCCTCTAGATAGATTTTTGGTTAATTTATTTTCTACTTCTTTTAATCCTGTTTGCTCAATTATTTTTTGAACCTTCTCTTTTCTTACTTTTCTATCTACTTGTTTTAATTCTGCCATATATGTTACAAATTCTTTTACTGTTAAATCTGTATAAAGTGGTACTCCCTCTGGCATATACCCTATTTGCATCTTAGCCTTTTTTGGTTTCTTTAATGTGTTATATCCTTCAATGGTTACTTCTCCTGATGTTTGTTCTATGTATCCAGTTAGAATATTCATTGTTGTACTTTTTCCTGCACCATTTGGGCCAAGTAAGCCTACGATTTCCCCATCATTAATGGAAAAGCTAATATCTTCTACGGCTACTGCTTTTCCATACTTTTTTGTAACATTTTTTACCTCTATCACAAAAATTCCTCCTTTGATTTTATTTATATTATGACCATATTATCATTTATCTTGGTTGATGTAAAGAAATTCACAAAAAATTCACATTGTACGCCTAGGGATACTTATATTTGCAAAATTTTATAAGATTTATTTTACATTATTTTTTCATAAAATCTGATTTGTTCACATATGAATTAGTTAAGAAATGAGGTTAAATTATGAATGCTTTGTATCCCCTATTATTATCTTTCACCATCATATTTTTTGCTGAATTAGGAGATAAAACACAAATTATGGTTTTATCTTTTTCTACAAAAAGTAGAATGAAACATATTCTATTAGGTATTGCTCTAGGAACATTTCTTAGTCACGGATTAGCTATTCTTTTTGGTAGTCAATTAGGCTCTATCCATAACGAAAATGTTTCCTATTATTTAAACATATTTACATATATTTCTTTCATTTTATTTGGAATACTAGGATTTATTACTATGAAAAATACATCTTTAGATAATATAGAAAATCATAAGACTGGTCTTATTTCTAGATTGTGCCATTTGAAAATGAATTATATATTTATCATTGCTTTTTGCATTCTTGTTGGAGAATTAGGAGATAAAACATTTCTTTCTTCTATTGGCCTTGGTATTCAATATCCAGAATATAAGATTTCTTTAATTATTGGTTCTATTTTAGGAATGGTTTGTAGCAATTTACTTGCCATTGTTTTTGGAAAACTTTTAAGTATGAAATTTCATCAAAATATAATAGAAATCATTTCCAATAGTTTATTTGTTATTTTTGGTATCATTGGTCTAATCTTTAATGTTTAAATCTATTTTTTCATTTTTAAAACATAATTTTTGATTTTTTGTCTTAAAAACATTGACACCCGTCCATATTTGTGCTATTATATTTATTGTTATTTAGCCATGGGTCAGTAGCTCAGTTGGATAGAGCATTGGCCTTCTAAGCCAAGGGTCGGGGGTTCGAATCCCTCCTGGCTCACCATAGTAATAACTATAGAAAAAAACATTACTAGCAAGAAACTAGTAATGTTTTTTCTTTAAATTTATTTCTATATATCTTTACAAACATCTATCCATTTTTCATAATTTGATGTCTTTTCTAATTCTTCAATCGTTAATTTTATAGCACTGTTAGAACTTCCACAAGCAGGATAAATAACAGGAAATCTTTTTAGTGAATCATCTAAATATACTTGTACACCATCCTTAATCCCAAAAGGGCAAACACCTCCAACTTCGTGTCCCACTAATTTTTCAACATCTTCAAATGGAATCATTTTTGCCTTTGTGTGAAATTCTGCTTTATATTTAGGATTATCTATTTTTTTATCTCCTGCTACTACAATTAAGATTGGTTTATCTTCTACGATAAAAGATAAGGTTTTAGCAATTTCTTCTTCTTTGCAATTTACTGCTTTTGCTGCTTCCTGTACCGTTGCTGAGGAAACTGGAAATTCCATAATTTTATTTTCTAATCCATATTTTTCTAAATATTCTTTTGCTTTTATAAATGACATATCTATTCTCACTTTCTATTTTTTCTAATTCTTCTATTCTTCTTTTTCTAAACATTCAGATATAATACTTTCTAGTTGTGTGGTATCTACTACAGAACGAATACAGGCATGTAACATTTCTTTTGGATTAATATGTTTTAGATTTAAAACATATCCATTCTTATATGCCAACTGTCTGATAAATTCTCTAATTGTTCTTCCATTACCTTCTCTGAAAGGATGCAATACATTTAATTCTGCCATATAATAAGACAATCTTTTGATAAATGTATCTCTATCTAAATTCTGTAAATAATTTTCTTCTTTTAGCTGGTCTAATAGTTTTTTTAATTCATCTTCTATATATTCCCATTCAGCAAAACTAAAATTTCCCTTTGCAATATTTTCATTTCTAAAAAGTCCTGCAAATGGATAAATGTCCTCAAAAAGAAATTTATGAATCCCAACAAAATGGGCAATGTCAAAATTTCCTATCTGACGGTTTTGTCTTAATTCATATAATTTTGCTAAAACAATCTTTCTTTCAATTTCTTCTAATTTTTTATTATCATGTATATCAAACTTATTCACTAATATATCACTATCTTTATAGCAATATATTGAATTTCTAGCTTCATATAAATCACTCATAAGACATTCTCCTTACATGGTTGTTTTCTTTATTATATCAATCATCTCAGGCATTGTGATTTCATTATCAAAATATCTTCGTAATAGTGCCACATCTTCTTCTGTAACATGCATATCTTCTATGGCTAAATCTTGTTTTAAATTGGCTATATCAAATTCAAATTTTTCTTCTCGATTCATGTTTCCTCCTTAGATATCTCTATTTTTAACACACATATATATTATACCACAAAAAGCAGTAAATTACTACCAAAATTTACTGCTTTTTACTGATTAATTAAGAATTTTGTCTTTAATCTATTTATATCTATTTAATTTTTAATCCTAATAGTTTTGATAATTCCAATGCTTGAAATTCATTCACAATAGCACCATTTAAATCTGATATGTTCACAGTAATTCCATTAAATTCACATGTAGAAAAATCAATCCCTTTTAATTTTGTTCTAACCAATTCAGATTTATTAAGATCACATTCTGAAAATGCAATATTTTTCCATGTAACTTCATTCATACTGCTACTTTGTAAATTCGTATTTTCCATTTTTACATCTCTAAAATTCGCCTCTGAAAAATTCACATAAGCAAAATTGGATTCTTTTACATATGTATTAAAAATATCTGCTTCTATCCATTCACATCCAGTTAATTTGCAATTAATAAACTCTACTCGATTAAATCCTGCTTTAGTAAAATTTGAATTTGAAAAATCACAATTTTGAAATATAACATCTGAAAAATAAGCATTTTCAAAATTAGATTGTATGATTTTACAAGATTCAAATGAACAATTTCTAAATTCATATTTTTCTGCTTTTATATTTTCTTCTTCTACATCCTTAAATTGTTTTTCTCGTATTTCAAATTTTTCAGAATTTTCTATAATTTCTTTTCTGAAATCTGCTATTTCTTCTATTTTGAATAATTTTGGTTTTTGTATTTCCATGTTTTTCTCCTAATCTTCCCTATATTCTAAAATATCTCCTGGAGTACAATGTAATGCTTTACAGATTGCATCTAATGTTGAAAATCGAATTGCCTTTCCTTTATTTGTTTTTAATATGGAAAGATTTGCTTGTGTAATACCTATTTTTTCTGCTAATTCTTGTGAACTCATTTTTCTTTTTGCTAACATAACATCTAAATTTACAACAATTGACATATCTTTCCCTCCTTTATATTGTTAAATCATTTTCATCTTTATATTCAATTGCTTTTCTATAAATCTCTTTTAAAACAACAATACCTATTCCAAATATTAAAAATATAATAGATATGGCTACATTGGCTAATGGATATATAATGAAAAATCTTTCTTGCACCATTCCAACACCTAAATAGATTAATAATACATTGATGGCGTATATAACGCCTATCACAATAGATGCTATACAACTAGTTCCTAATCTTTTTATATTTTTCTTTTCAAATGGATTTTCCTGTTTTAAAGTATTGAATATTTGTAAAAATGCAATAATCATAACCAAAGCTGGTATAGCTGATAAATAAATCAAAATATAGGTAATGCTTAATAAATCTTTTGTAAAAAAGGATGCATTACTTAATACAAATATACCACCTGCAACAATTGCAATTATACAAAGTATTAACAACACACATATAAATAGCATAACAACTGATGATAAACTTTTCTTTCCTAAAATTTTCATAACAAATTCCCCCTACTTAATATTCACAAGTTCCTCTTTTGCTTTTATTTCAGATAAGTTGGTTTCTTGCCAACTCGTTTTAGTATTTTGTAATTCTTCCTTTTCATGAAGTAAATATTCTTTTACTCTTATCACTACATTTTCATCTTTCGCATTTAATAGTCGTTTGATCTGTCCAATCGCATCTGTCCCTGTATGTTGAAATAAATATTCTAAATCAATTTCATTTTCTTCCTGGTTTTCAAAATATCTATCCACATTTCGTTTCGCAATTGTGGATTCTATATTCGAAAAATTTAATATTAGATACATAAGCGTTACAATTCCTATTGTCCATTTTAATATATCTATCTTTTTATCTAATATCCATAACCCTATTGGTAAAATCAAAATAAATTCTGTTGCTAAAATATAATAAACAAATAATCTTAAATAGGTATATCCATATGCTTTTTCATATAAGTTCATTCTGAAAAATGCAGATAGTAAAATAATTACTGTAAATAATAATGTTAAAATAGACATTGCTTTTGTATAGTTACTTGTATTTCCTTTATTTACTTTTGCAAGTATAATCATCACAATATTAATAAAAGATATGATCATTAGTTGGAAAAAGCCTTGTCTTGCATATGTTGCATAATCCAAATCATTTGTATTCATATTAGAAAATAAACTTGTAAATTGTATGATACTAAAAATCAAATAAAATATATTTAAAATGGTTAATATCATATTTATTGTCATTTTCTCTACATGAATTTCCGTTATCTTTTCTTCACTTTCACTATTAAACATTGTATCTTTTTTTAAAAGATTTACAAAAAAACCTGAAAAGATAAAGAAAAATATCATAATAATACATAATCTTAAACAAAACATCACAAAATTTTCTGCCATAAAGATATTTTGAAATTCGCCAAATATCCCTTCAAATATATTGGCAAATACACTATCTGCTGACATTAATAATATAAAAACAATTAAAATGACTGGAATTGCATATACAAATGATTTTACTCCTTGTTTTAGTTTAGCAGATTTCTCATGTTCCATATCTTCTTTTTTCTTAAATTTATTTTTCAAACTGTCTATCACATCACTAATACTTTCAAAACTTCCTGCTAACAATTCAATTACCTTGATCAAGAATTCTTGTATTTTGACATGCATTCTAGTGGCATATATACACATAATCATTGTTAGAAGCACAATCATAATTACATTGATGGTTTGAAACAATGTATTATGATACATAAAATACGTAGCACTTAATAAAATAATGGGAATTGCAAATATAAGTGCCTTTTTATTCTCTACTTTTTTATGTTTATACATTAAATATATTAGCCCTATTATAAAAGAGCTCACAAATAGTAGTACAGAAATTCCTGGTTCTTTTTCCCAAAATAATATAGATTGCAATATACTAAAAATAATTCCACAAATAAAAATCGAACTCATAAGCTTACCTCCTATGGCTACTATTTTATTTGTATTTTTATTATTTGTCAATATTTTTTTATTGTTTTTCGATAATTTTTATATTTTTAAAATTACATATATTACCTATATGTAACCTTATATATTATATTTCCTGGATAAATTCCTCTATAGAAGCAATTCCTTTAACGCCTTTACGTTCTTTTATTTCATTAAATAAATAATCTATATACAAATTCACAATATATAAAAATTCTTGTTTCTCTAAATTTTTTATTTCTTTTTTGCAAATATTCTTTTCAACAAACTTATGTAAGTTTTTTTTCATTTCCTCAGTTTCTTCATTTAATGTATCTAATTTTAAAACAGACAATTCTTTTATGGAATAATAGTCTCCCTTACTAACACAAGCTATCACTTTTTTTAAATAATCTATATATTCTTCATTTTTTATCATTTCTAATTATTTCTCCACCTATTAATTTTACTTGTATAACTTTTAGTTATACATTGCGTTTAAATCAATATTATCATTAGTAGTTTTATTTTTCAAGTTTTTTAACATTTTTTAGAATATTTTTATTATTTTTTTCTTATATTATTACTGTGTTTTATGTTAGCTCTCAGCTTGTTATACTTATAATAATACTTTTGAATTATGGAGGAATAAAATGAATTCTATCTCAAAAAGTGATATTGATAAAACATTTGGAAAAATATTAAAAGATTTTAGAGTAAAAAACGGCTATACGCAAGAAGTTATGGCAGAAAAGCTAGGAATCTCTTTAAAATATATATCTAGAATTGAAAACGGATATAGTGGAATTAAAACCCAGACTTTAATTAATTATATGAATATTTTAGGTATTACTCCTAATACTATTTTTAAAGAACTTATGACAAATAAAGACATTATAAAACAAATTGAAATATCTGAGAAATTAAATCAGCTTTCAGAAGAAAAACTTAATTTTGTTGATAATATGATTGATTTGTTAATTAATTATAAATAATTTTTTCATTTGATTATATATTTAAGATTAAAATTTAGAGGTTACAAATACATTTGTAACCTCTTTTTTATTGTATAGGAAAAATCGACTTTTATCTTGGCCCTATTGGGATTTTTCCGTATACAACAAGGTTAGGCTTCTTATATTCGTGAAGTACTGCGAAGCAGTCTTCACATGTGTGCGTCGAAATCTTTGATTTCGCTAACGCACGCCTTTCTTATATCATTTTTATGCATTCCAGAATGCTTTATATGTCTGATATGCAGAATAAACATCATATTTACTTGTTACTTCATAAGGTGCATGCATTGACAATACTGGAACACCACAATCAATAACATCTGCTCCTTTATTGGCAATGATATAAGCAATTGTGCCCCCACCACCAATATCTACCTTTCCAAGTTCTGCAATTTGATATTGAATACTATTTCTCTCTAATACATTTCTTACCCATGCTACATATTCTGCATTCGCATCAGAAGCTCCTGATTTTCCTCTAGCACCTGTATATTTATTCAAACTAATTCCTTTTCCTAAAAATCCTGCATTAGTTGTGTCTGATACAGAAGCATAAATTGGGTCAAAACCTGCATCTACATCTGAAGATAGCATTTTTGAAAAACAAAATACTTTATCTAAAAGATTTGGTCTGTTAACGCCCAATTTATTTAATATTTCTGAGATAAAGAAATCAAACATATGTGATTCCATACCTGTATTTCCCATACTTCCAATTTCTTCTTTATCAGATAATATGCATACAGCTGTATTTTTTACATTTTCTAATTCCATCATTGCTACAAGTGATGTATAGGCACATACTTTATCATCTTGACCATATGCTGCTACCATACTTTCGTCAAATCCTAAACTTCTAGCTTTAAATGCTGGTACCAATTCGATTTCTGAGCTTTTTAAATCTGCTTCTGTTATACCATATTTTTGATTTAATATATTTAGAATATTTAATTTTACTTGATCTTTTCCTTTTTCTCCATAAGGAATACTTCCGATTAAAAGATTTAAGTCTTCCCCATCAATTCCATTTTTTAATTTTTTCTCCATTTGGTCTTGTGCTAGATGTGGCAATAAATCTGTAATAGTAAAGATCGGATCATTTTCATCTTCTCCAATGCAAATATCAATTGTTTCTCCATTTGCTTTTACAATTGTTCCATGGATACTAAGTGGAATTGTTGTCCATTGATATTTCTTAATTCCTCCATAATAATGGGTATTAAAATATGCCATTTCTGTATCTTCATATAAAGGATTTGGTTTTAAATCTAATCTTGGTGAATCCACATGAGAACCAATAATATGTAATCCTTCTTCAATACTTTCTGTTCCGATAATCGCTAAATACATACTTTTATTTCTATTCACAAAATATATTTTATCACCTGGTTTTAAAGTTTCAAACTCCATGATATCTCTAAATCCATTTTCGTCAGCAACTTTTCTTGCCATTTTTATAAATTCTCTTTCTGTTTTGGCTTGATTTAAGAAATCCATATACCCTTTTGAAAATTCAAAAATGTTTTGTTTTTCTTCTTCATTTACTGAAAGCCATCCATTCTCCTTTTTATCAAAAAGTTTTTCCTTTAGTTCTTCACTCATCTTTATCCCTCCTATATATTCTTTTTTCTGTTTCACAGTATATCATTATATTATTCATTTTTCCACTATTTTTATAATTTATTCCAAAAAACTGGTTATACTATCTGTAAAGATTATTACGAAAGGTGGAATTTTATGAATTCTTTATGGATAGATTCTGTAAAAGGAACTTCAAAATTTGAAGCATTAGATAAAAATTTAGAAGCTGATATTTGCATTATTGGAGCTGGTATTTTTGGAATGACTTGTGGTTATTATCTAAGTCACTTAGGTTTTAAAGTCATTTTACTTGATAAAAATAGTTTAGCAGGTACAACTAGTTTTACAACTGGTAAAATCACCAGCCAACACGGTCTATTTTATTCTTATCTGAACACTTCTTATGATATGCATTTTGCAAAAGATTATTTAGAAGTCAATGAAAAAGCAATCAAAAATATGGAAAGTATTATTAACAAAGAACAAATTGATTGTGATTTTGAAATACAAAATAGTTATGTATATACAACCAAAAAAGAAGAAGTGGATTTATTAAAAAAAGAACAAAGGGTTTTGGAAAGTTTAGATTATCATGCAGAATTAACGAAAAATGTTTCTTTACCATTTGAAGTGGAAAGTGCTTTATGCTTTAAAAACCAAGCGAAATTTAATCCATTAAAATATATTTTAGGATTATCTAAAACCATTATTGAAAAAAATGGACAAATTTATACAAATACCATTGCAGTTGATATCGAAAAAGATAAGAAAAATTATGTGGTTTACACAGATAATGGCAAAATGATAAAAGCAAAACATGTCATTATGGCAACACGATATCCTTTTATGAATGTTCCTGGTTTTTATTTCTCGAAATTATACCAATCTACTTCCTATATTGTTGCCTTAGATACCAGAAAAGAAGCATTAAATGATATGTATATTAATGTTTCCTCTCCTATTTACTCTTTTAGAACGGCAAAATTTAATGGAAAAGATATTTTATTATTAGCAAGTGGTAATAGTAAAACTGGTCATAATTATTCTCATGAAAATCCTTATGATACCTTAAAAAATTTTGCTAAACAATATTATCCAGATTGTAATGTTTTATATGAATGGAGTAGTGAAGATTGTATCTCTTTAGATAAACTTCCTTACATTGGTAAATATTCTAGCTTATTACCAAATGTATACGTGGGAACAGGATTTAAAAAATGGGGTATGACATTATCTAATGTTGCTGCTAATTTAATTGTTGATGAAATTTGTGAAAGAAAAAATCCATATGCCTATTTATTTGATTCTACAAGATTTGGATTATTTAAAAACTTTGATGAAGTAAAAAACATGGTTGTAGATTCTACCAATTCTTTATTATTAAATAAATTAAAATCTTCAGATGCTTCTTTAGAAAAAATTAAACCAAATTCCGGAGATATCATAGAACTAGATGGAAAAAAGGTTGGAATTTATAGAGATAAAGAAAATCAAATCCATGCCATCAATCCAATTTGTACGCACTTAGGATGTTTACTTACCTGGAATGATATTGATAAAACATGGGATTGCCCTTGCCATGGTTCTCGTTATAATGCTATGGGTAAAAATCTATATGGACCTGCTTTTAAAGACTTAGAAATTTATCAATAAATTTATGCTTTTAGATGATCTTTTTCTCGCGAATTTCTTCATCAATTTCTTTTGTAATATTTTATAGAAATTGGTCAATTGAAAAGTTAAATGCAATTTCGAAAAAGTAAGTGCAATTTACCAATAAAGTGCAATTTTTAAGCAATAT
>CALXZX010000024.1 GCA_944393375.1 uncultured Clostridia bacterium
AACTTAAAATCAAAAAAATAAATCTAAAGAAAAGACTGTTGAGCAAAATATTTTTTATATACTTTGTCAACAGTCTGTATAAATAGAAAAAAAGACATGTTAACATGTCTTTTTTTCTATTTACTATTCATAATTTCATCAGCCTGTGCTTGTGTAATATATTCATTTTCAACCATTGTATTTAAAACATGTTTTTGTCTTTGATTTGCTAAATCTGGATTAACTGTTGGAGCATATACAGAAGGGGCATTTGGAACACCAGCAAGCATAGAAGCTTCATCTAAATTTAAATCTTTTGGTTCTTTATTATAATATCCCATACTAGCATCATAGATTCCATAATAGCCATCTCCAAAATAGGCACTATTGACATATAAAGCAAAGATTTCATCTTTTGAAAATTTTTGCTCTAAATCATAAGCAGCAAATAATTCTCCTAATTTTCTCGTTGCAGTTTCTTCTTGTGTAAAGACTAGATTTTTAGCCACCTGTTGCGTAATAGTACTACCACCTTCTTGCAATTCACCAGTCCTAAGGTTTGTCCAAAGGGCTCTAGCAATTCCAATAAAATCAACTGGGCCATGGTCATAATATCTTCTATCTTCAACAGAAATAACAGCATTGATATAGTCCTGCGATAATTCACTAAAAGGCGTATAATGTTCATCTTCTGTTATTTCAGCCGTTCTGGTTAGTAATGGCTTTTCATCCAAGGCTTTGGAATAGGTGACAAAACCAATAATACCACATACAATAATAGCAATTAAAATCAATATAAAAATAATCAATAACAATTTTCTAAAAAGTTTCATAGACACCTCTATATAATCTTTTTCTTTATTATATAGTAATGTTTATGTTTTTACAATATTGTAAAAGTTAAGATTTTATGAATTTTTTATAGATGGGTTCTATTTACAAAAATAGGATACTATGATAAAATCCAGAATAGAATAATATAATTATATTATTCTATTTATTAATACCTAAAAGAGGTGAAAGAAAATGATAAAATTTACAAAAATGCATGGGCTAGGGAATGATTATGTCTATATGGATGCGATTCATCAAAATATAGAAAAGGAATCATCTCTAGCTCAATTTGTTAGCAATCGAAATTTTGGAATTGGGTCAGATGGATTAATTCTCATATGTAAAAGTGAGATTGCAGATTTTAAAATGAGGATGTTTAATGCAGATGGTAGTGAAGCAGAAATGTGTGGAAATGGAATCCGTTGTGTAGGAAAATTTGTATATGACAAAGGGCTTACTAATAAAACAGAAGTTACCATAGAAACATTAGCAGGTGTCAAAACACTACAATTAAATGTAGAACAGGGAAAGGTAAAAACAGTAAGAGTGGATATGGGAGAGCCTATCCTTACACCAAAAGAAATACCTGTTATTTCAGAAGAAGAACCAGTAAGAAATTTAAAGTTAAAAGCAAAGGATAAAGAATTTACATTTACTTGTGTATCAATGGGAAATCCACATGCCATTACGTTTGTAGACAATACAAAAGAATTTGACGTGGAAACCTATGGGAAAATTTTGGAAGTAGATAAAGTATTTCCAAATAAAACAAATGTAGAATTTATTCAAATTGTAGATAAAAATCATATTAAAATGAGAGTTTGGGAAAGAGGTGCTGGAGAAACATTAGCTTGTGGTACTGGTGCTTGTGCATCAGTTGTGGCATGTAGTTTAAATGGTTTGACAGAAAACAAAGTAAATGTGGAATTATTAGGAGGAACTTTAGAAATCGAATGGAATAAAAAAGATAATCATGTATATATGACAGGACCAGCAGTGACTGTTTTTGAAGGTGAATTAATTGATATGCCGAAAGATTAAAAGAAAGGAATTGATATTATGAGTAAAATAAATGAAAATTTTTTAAATTTACAAGAAAGCTATTTATTTTCTACAGTAGCAAAAAAAGTAGCAGAATATAGTAAAAACAATCCAGATAAAGAAATCATTAAACTAGGAATTGGAGATGTTACAAAACCAATTGTACCAGCATGTTTAGAAGCAATGCATAAGGCAGTTGATGAAATCGGAACAGCAGAAGGATTTAAAGGATATGGACCAGAACAAGGATATGAATTTTTGAGAAAAGCGATTGTCGAAAATGACTATAAAGCAAGAGGAGTAGATATAGAACTAGATGAGGTGTTTGTATCAGATGGGGCCAAATGTGATTGTGGTAACATAGTAGACATATTTGCAAAAGAGAATAAAGTGGCAATTACAGATCCTGTATATCCAGTTTATCTAGATACCAATGTTATGTCAGGTAGAAGTGGAAAATATAATGAACAAACAGGAACATATGAAAACATTGTGTATTTGCCAGTAACAGCTGAAAATGATTTTAAACCAGCGCTACCAAAAGAAAAAGTAGATATGATTTACCTATGTTTTCCAAACAATCCAACAGGAACTGTACTAACTAAAGAAGATTTAAAAGTTTGGGTAGATTATGCAAAAGAAAACAATAGTATTATATTATATGATGCAGCATATGAAGCTTTTATAGAAGAAGATAATGTACCACACAGTATTTTTGAAGTAGAAGGGGCAAAAGATGTAGCTATTGAATTTAAGAGTTATTCAAAAACAGCAGGATTTACAGGAGTTAGATGTGCTTATGTAGTAATCCCAAAAACAGTAAAAGGATATACAAAAAATGGAGAAGAAGTTCAATTAAATAAATTATGGAATAGAAGAACTTGTACAAAATTTAATGGAGTGTCATATATTGTACAAAGGGCAGCAGAAGCTACCTATACACTTGAAGGAAGAAAACAAATAAAAGAAAATATTGGGTATTATAAAGAAAATGCAAAAATCATCAAAAATGGATTAGAAGAAGCAGGATTTACAGTATATGGAGCTGTGAATTCACCATATATTTGGTTAAAAGTACCAAAAGGGATGACTTCATGGGAATTCTTTGATAAACTATTAGCAGAGGTAAATATTGTAGGAACTCCAGGAAGTGGATTTGGACCTCATGGAGAAGGATATTTTAGATTAACTGCTTTTGGAACAAAAGAAAATACATTAAAAGCAATTGAAAGAATAAAAAATTGGAATATTTAATATAGAGTAAGCTGTAAGTAGAAATTTTCTATTTACAGCTTACTTGTATTTTATTTGGAGATAGATAATAAAGTCAAGAATTAGTAGAAACAAAAGTTCGAAATATATTGACTTTTTCAAATAGAATTTATATAATGTGAAAGAACGAAAAATAGAAAAGGAGCAAAAAATGAAGGAAGAATTTTTAAAATTATTAAGAAAAGTAAATAGAGAAGGAATAGAAGATATTATCAATTTTTTAGAAAAGTCAGACTTTTTTAAAGCACCTGCAAGTACTAGATTTCATGGAGATCATGAAGGGGGATTAGTAGAACATAGTTTAAAAGTATATGAAATTTTAAAGCATAAAGTAGAACATAATATAAAAGGAGTAACTGTACCAGAAGAATCTATTATTATCATTGGATTATTACATGATATTTGTAAAACAAATTTTTATAAAGTAGATTATAGAAATGCAAAAAATGCTTTAGGTGTATGGGAAAAAGTACCTTATTATACCATTGAAGATACCATTCCTTATGGTCATGGAGAGAAATCTGTTATGATGATTACAGAATATATGAAATTAACACCAGAAGAAAAATATGCAATTCGTTGGCATATGGGATATACAGAACCAAAAGAATTGTATAATGCGATAGGAGCTTCTTACACAAAATACCCAATTGCATTATTAACACATGAAGCAGATTTAGAAGCTACTTATTTTTATGACACATAAAAAGAATATAGAATAGTATCATTATTTAAATAAAATGCTATTGATAAGATAAATCAAAATAGAAGAAAAGAGAAAGGAAAAGGATATGTTAGCATATATAAAAGGAACATTAGAAATGAAAATGACAGAATATGTGGTCATTGATGTAGGAGGATTAGGCTATAAAGTATTTATGTCAGGAACTGGAATGGACCAATTAGGAGATATTGGAAGTCAAGTAAAGGTATATACCTATTATAGAGTGAGAGAAGATGATATTAGCATATATGGATTTAATACAAATGAAGAACTAAGAATGTTTGAATTATTATTATCAGTAAGTGGGGTAGGAGCTAAAACAGCATTAGCAATGCTTGCTGTATGCACACCTTCTGAATTTGTATTAGCAATTGTATCAGAAGATATTAATGTATTGACATCAATACCAGGAATTGGACCTAAATCAGCAAAAAGAATTATATTAGAATTAAAAGATAAAATTAAGAAAGAGCAACAAATTCAAGAATTAACGAGTGTTTCTAAAAATAATAATGCGATTAGTGAAACAAATATAAAAGTGAAACAAATGATTGAAAATGATAACAAAGTACAAGAAGCAGTTGCTGCACTACAAGTGTTAGGATATAACAAAAAAGAAATTGAAAAAGCATTTATGAAAATAGATAAAACAAATTTAACAACAGAAGATTTAATTAAGAAAGGTTTAACCATTTTAGCAAATTAAAAAAGGATTGAAGAAATGATGAATAGTAATGAGCCATTAGCTTTTAGAATGAGACCAAGAACTTTAGAAGAATATGTTGGACAAGAACATGTTTTAGGAAAAGGAAAAATATTATATAGAACCATAAAGGCAGACAGATTATCTAGTATTATTTTATTTGGACCACCTGGATGTGGGAAAACATCACTAGCAAGAGTTATTAGTGAAACCACAAAATATAAATTTTATAAAATTAATGCAGTTACAGCAGGAGTAGCAGATATTAAGAGAGTCGTAGAAGAAACAAAAAACTTTATGATAAATCCAGCTGGAAAAAGTATTTTATTTATTGATGAGATTCATAGATTTAATAAGTTGCAACAAGATGCACTACTTCCTTATGTGGAAAATGGAACAGTGATTTTAATTGGAGCAACTACGGAGAATCCATATTTTGAGGTCAATAAAGCTTTAATTTCTAGATCAATGGTTATCAAACTAGAACCATTAACAATAGAAAATATTTTTACAATTTTAAAAAATGCACTTGAAAGAAAAGACGGATTAGGGGAATACAATATAAAAGTAGAAGATGAAACTTTAAAGAAATTAGCAATTATTGCTAATGGAGATGTAAGAACAGCTTTAAATGGTCTGGAAGTTGCAGTATTAACAACAAATATGGATGCAGATGGATATATTCATATTACAGATGATATTATAAAAAATAGTGTGCAAGATAGAAAAGCCATATTTGATAAAAATGGAGAAGCACATTATGATAATATTAGTGCATTTATTAAATCTATGAGAGGTTCTGATCCTGATGCAGTTGTATTTTATTTAGCAAGAGCTTTAAATGGAGGAGAAGATCCCATGTTTTTAGCAAGAAGGATCGTTATTTGTGCTTCAGAAGATGTAGGTTTGGCAAATCCACAAGCATTAGTTGTTGCAAACGCTGCTATGCAAGCTGTTCATATGGTAGGAATGCCTGAAGCAAGAATTATTTTATCAGAGGCGGCCATATATGTGGCATTATCTAAAAAATCAAATGCAAGTTATTTAGCAATTAATAAAGCTTTAGAAGATGTAAAAAATAAAGAAACAGGAGAAGTACCAATGCATTTAAGAAATGCACCAATTGAAGATATGAAAAATTTAGGATATAGTAATGGGTATTTATATCCACATGATTTTCCTGGACATTATGTAGAACAACAATATTTACCAGATGAAATGGTAGGGACAAAGTATTTTATAAAAGATGAAAATATTGATTTGTAAGAAAGAATGAATAAGTTATATAGTAAAGATGACATTTTACAAAAAAAGTGTCATCTTTATATTTTTTTGGTATAAGATATCAAAATATGGAAATGATATATAGAAATATAGCAGTAGGAGGATGAAATGCCAAGAGATGGAAATAATGAACAAAATACAAAAGAAAGCAAATGGAAAAATGAAGATGAGATATACTTATTTGAATTACAAAAATTTTTGGATATAGTAGAAAATGTAGAGAATGAAGAATTACGAAAAGAAATTATTGCACAAATGTTGAAATGTGATAAAAGAGTTACACAATTAGCAGAAACTATTTTTCAAAAGTTAGAAAAACAATAGTGAAATGATTAACATTTTTGTGTTTATCAGAAAAATCATTTTTCTTTAATAAAAATCAGGAGTATGTGCATAAAAAACGAGAATTTGCAAAAAATAGAAAATATGAAAAATATAACAAGAAAAATCATAATTGGAATATTGGCTGGAATTGTCAGTGGACTTTTCTCAACAGGTGGAGGAATGATTGTGGTTCCAGCATTAATATATTTGTTAAATATGGAAGATAAAAAAGCAAGAGGGACCTCTATATTTTGTATATTACCAATGGTTATTACTAGTGGATTTTTCTATTATAAAAGTAATTATATAGATTGGAACATTTCCATACTTTGCGCGATTGGTGGCATGATAGGAGGATATATAGGTGCAAAAGTACTAAAAAAGATACCAGTTCAATATTTGAAAATTGCATTTACGATTTTTTTAATATATGCTTCTTATAAAATGATTTTTCAGTAAGAGGAAAATATGATAAAGATCTTAATAGGTATATTATCAGGAATTATTAGTGGAACAGGAATGGGAGGAGGAACCATATTAATCTTTCTCCTTGTATATATGTTGGGAATCGAACAACATATTGCACAAGCAACAAATTTAATCTTTTTTATTCCCACATCCATAATAGCAATCATTATCAATATAAAAAATAAAAATATTGCTTTACAAAGTGCTGTATTGATTTCTATATTTGGTATATTAGGTGCGATTATTGGTGCCAATATATCGATTAATATTGATGTAAATATATTGCGAAAATGTTTTGGTATATTTTTAGCAATTATTGCTATTCATGAAATATATACCATTATAAAATGGTATAAAAAACAAAAAACACGAGATAATAAGAAAAGCGAGAGTGAAAAATAAGATTTTAGAGAGGATGATGTATATGAAATTTGTAAAAGGTGTCGTTATAGGAGGATTATTAGTGACAGGTGCAGCAATGATGTATACCGAAATGGGAAAAAGTACAAAGAGAAAAATGATGAAAAAAGGAAGACAGATGATAAGAAAGATGGGCATTGCATAAGAGAATAAAAATATGTGTATAAAAATATAAAAGAATATGCTAAAGCTTAATTAGAAAGTCAAAAAATCCAACTTCAATAAAAGTTGGATTTTTTGCTTTTAATGACAGATTTAGACATTAGTAATTTGATTTATTGCAACAACATGGTCTGTCATCGTAATCTGGCTTTTTATCATCATGCTTTTCATCACATTTTTTATTACATTTATCATCATGTTTTTCATCATATTTATCCCAGCATTTATCATCGTGTTTTTCGTCATATTTTTCATCGCATTTTTTATCACATTTATCGTCTTTTTTATCTTTACATTTATCAGATTCTAAAAAGCAATCACATTTTTCATGTTTATCACCTTTCAAACATTTTCCTTCATGATGACATTTTGCACAAATTTTAATTTTTTTAGTATCATTTACCCAAATTTGAATAGCATATTGTTTTCCTGGACATAAAGGACCAAAGACAAATTCTCCCTCACAATCTGTGAACGTATGCCCAATTGGTCTACGTTCTTCCTTACCACAGTCATAGATAATTTCTACTAATTTTACTACGGCATCTGCTACTGGCTCTTTAAAACAGTCTTTTACAACGCCATAGATGACATCGCGATTATCTTCAGGCAAAGTAATGTCTAAATCAAATTGTTTTCCTCCAGATATAACTCCATCAACATCTAAAATTTGACATGGTTTTTTATTATACTCCATTTTAAAATCACCCTTTCTAAAACAACTTAAGTTGCTTTATATATCATATGAAGAATTTTGTCGAAAGTGAAAAAATTTAAAAGAAAAATAAAAAAGTTTACAATATAATTTTTTATGGTATAATATAAGTGGATAAAACTAAGGAGGAATAGTGTGAAAAATAGAAAATAAAAAAAGAGTATGATTAATAACAGTAGTGATTAAAAATTAAAAAAATATACTACTGTTAAAATATAAGTATAAAATTAAATATTTTAATGAGGTTTAAATTGCATAAATAACATCATCTTTACTAATTGTAAATCCTTGTTTTTGTAATAAGAAAATCGCATTATCAATGTATTTTTGTTTGTGATTCTCTAAAACTTCTTTTGGTATATCTGAGTAGTTAAAATCACAAGGATTAAAATCTTCATCTTTTAAAAGCATATGATAGACACACGTAAGCATCATTCTAGCAATAGCAACAATAGCTCTTTTGTGCCCACGACGCTTTTTAATCCTATCATACTTAACTTTGAAATATGTGTTATTCTTGTCTTTAATTGCATTGTTAGCACATTCAACAAGAAGTGGTTTAAGATAAACACCAGCTCTACTAATATGTACAGATTTTTTCTTACCAGCACTTTCATTGTTTTGAGGTGTAAGACCCACCCAAGAACAAAGGTGTTTAGCAGATTTGAATGCAGTCATATCAACTCCAATTTCAGCAATAGTATAAATTGCAGAATCTTTTCTAAAGCCAGGGCAAGTACAAATGTGATTGATTTGTTTTTCATAAGGTTTTGCTAACTCATAAAGTTTATCTTGAATTGCTTTGATATGAGTGTCCAAATCATTATGATGTTTTGTGCATACATCGATTTTAGTAGATAGTTCATTACTAATGGAATATCCAATTATAGACTTAATTACATCATCAGCTTTTTTCTTTGCAGATCTTTGTAATAAAGATTTACAATATTCTGGGTCAAAAACTTCACAAGTTGTGATATAATTAATGATAGCTTGAGCAGATTTACCTGCCATGTCGGTAAGAACAGATGCTAATTGGATATTAGAAACAGTTAAGCAGTTTTGCAAACGGTTTCTTTCAGAGGTACGATTGTTCACTAATTTAAAGCGGTAGCGAAACAATTCACGTAACATTCTGATAGGTTTAGGTGGAATATAACTTCCAGGAACTAAATCATGCTTGAATAAGTCAGCAATCCAAATAGAATCTTTCTTATCAGTTTTTTTACCACGAATGGCCTTGACATATTTAGGATTAGCTACAGTAACATGAACATAGTCTTCTAAAATGTTGTATACAGGAATGTAATATTTTCCCGTTGATTCCATACAAACATCTTTGCAATTATGTTCTAAAAGCCAATCTTTAAATGTGACAAGGTCTTCTGTGTATGTATCAAATCTTTTAGTAATATAAGAAGTGATATTTTCATCATTAGTAGATGCAATGGTAGCAATAATAAACCTCTTGTGGACATCGACTCCACAACAAATAGGATATACAATTTTTAACATTGATATTTACCTCCTATAAAAAAATTATGAATATATAAACATTGACTGAATATCTAGCGACAAAACAGAGAATTTGTTTAACAATGATTAGTGTTCAGGCTCTAACGCACCACTTATTTGTGCTTGTAAAGATATTCGACACCAGTTTATATGCGGATTTTTATCCTAATGAGGCTAAAGATAATATTCTACTTGCCTCCCCGTGTTCTGTAGTGTATTTATATATTCTAGGAGTATTATATCATGTTATGGAAACCAAATAAAGAAATAAAAAATAGTCGTTTTTCGTGGCACTTTGTGCCGAGCGAAGCGACGGAATGGAGGTTTATATGGGCGTTATAAAAGCATTAAAAACAAGCTGGAATACTAATTTAAATAAAATAGAGAAAAAAGTAATAGATAAAATGGAAGAACATACACAAAAACCACTTACGCCTAAACAAATGAAAAAAGCACATAAAAAAGCAAAGAAAATTTTATTTAGAAGAATGAGAAAAAGGATAGGAAAAAGTATAGCACTGGCTTTTGGAATCGTAACTGTAACAGCAGGAGCAGTGGGATTACTTAATGAAGGACAATCTTCAGAGCCAAAGACAGGAATAGAAAGCGAAAATGACAAAGAAACAAAGAAAAATCAATTTTTTAAAGAACTTCAGGAATATGAAAAAGAATCAGAAAATGATCCCAATAATATAACAAATCTAATCTTTGATCAATATATAAGTAACTTACAAGAGCAAGGTCTATCAGAAATCACGAAAGATGATATGAGTGTTATCGAACAGACAAATATGGGAGAGGCACATGTGATAAAAATGACAATAGGAGAAGATGCAAAAGAAGTATATGTCGAAGATCCATTAACTACAGGAACATTACCAGAAAACCAAAAATGGGTAGATGCAAAAGATATTGATAAGATAATGGTTTTTGTAGATACAAAAAATAAAAATACAATAGGAGGAATAGGAAAGATTCATGATGCGTATTCTGAAGTAGTCGTAGTCAATACTAGATATGGTGGTGATGAATATACAATGAATGTTAATACTTATGCAGGAGTACCAGAAGGTGTTGATATGCAGAAAGCATTTGAACAAAGTGAACTTTATTGTCAATATAAAGAAGACAGTAAGAAACTAGAAGAAAATACAGCAAATCAAGAAAAAATAGAAGAAACAGAGAAGGAAGATGATATGGGACGTTAAAGAATATAGATTTATCTATAAAAAGAATAGGATATACTAAAATGGATTTAGAATTAGAATAAAAATTCAATACAATAAAAAATAACAAAAGAGTATAAAAAATCCACTCTTTGCAAACAATATGTGTAAAACATATTTGCAAGGAGTGGGATTTTTTTGAAAACAAATAAAATATTGAAAATTGATGGAACAATATTAGACAAAAAGCAATTAGAAAACCATTTACAAAAAATTGCATCAAATCATAATTTAACTAATAAACCTTCTAAAGAGACGTATCCAATTCCTCAATTAGTAGAAAACTATGAAACAATAAAAATTGTATATAATTTATTAAATGAACATGTAAAATTAGGTATTACCACACATCCAGCTGGGGAGTGGTTATTAGACAATTTTTATATCATAGAAGAAACGGTCAAACAAATACAAAAAGAATTAACTTTAAAAAAATATATGAATTTTCTAGGAATTGCGAATGGAAAATACAAGGGATTTGCCAGAATATACGTATTAGCGGCAGAAATTGTGGCCTATACAGACAATAAAATTGAAAAAGAAGATTTAGAAGATTATCTTGCAAGCTATCAAGAAAAAAAGACGTTAAGTATGGAGGAAATTTGGAATATTGGTTTATTTCTTCAAATAGCCATTATAGAAAATATCAGAGAAATTTGTGAAAAAATATATAGTAGTCAAATACAAAAAATGAAAGCAGAAAATATTGTACAAAAACTAATTGAAATACCACAAGGCAATAAAGAAAGTCATATATATCATTTTAAGAATATAAAAAAAGATATGTTAAATGATGTTAAATATCCATTTATTGAATATATGTCATATATCCTAAAACGATATGGAAAAAAAGGATATCGTTATTTAAAAATATTAGATGAAATCGTAGAAATGACAGGAACAACAGTACAAGAAGTGATTAAAAAAGAACATTTTGATATTGCTGTAAAAAAAGTATCAATTGGAAATAGTATTACAAGCATAAAGAACATACAAAGAATTAATTTTTTGGAAATCTTTGAAAAAATAAACGGAGTAGAAGAAATTTTAAAACAAGACCCAGCAGATGTTTATTCCAAAATGGATAATAATACAAAAGACTGTTATAGAAATATTATCAAAGAAATATCCAAAAAGACAAAAATATCAGAAATTTATATAGCAAAAAAGATTTTGCAATTGGCAAAAGATAGCAAAGATAATGAAAAAAAAGCACATATAGGATATTATATTATCGATAAAGGAATTGAAAGAGTTTATCAAGAATTACAGTGTAAAGTACCAAAACATCTACGAGAAAAAACAAAACAGAAACTATATATTGGAACAAATATCTTTTTATCAATCATAGTATCAATTGTATGTAGTAGTATTTTAAATTTATATATAAAAAATCCAGGAATATATCTATTGAGTTTTCTTATTTTGCTAATTCCAGCATCAGAAATTGTAACACAAACCATACAATATATCTTAAGTAAAATCGTAAAACCAAAACCGATTCCCAAAATAGATTTTTCAAAAGGAATTGATGAAGAACATGCATGTATGGTAGTCATTCCAACCATCCTAAAAAACAAAGAAAAAGTAAAAGAATTGATGCACAAATTAGAAGTGTATTATATTGCGAATGAGTCCAAGAATTTGTATTTTACTTTATTAGGTGACTGTTCAGAAAGTAGTATGAAAGAAGAAAAAGTAGATAATGAAGTCATTGAAACAGGAATTCAATTAGCAGAAAGCTTAAATAAAAAATATGCAATAGAAAATGAATTTCCTATTTTTCATTTTATTTATAGAAAAAGAGAATGGAATGAAAAAGAAAACTGCTATTTAGGTTGGGAAAGAAAAAGGGGAATGCTCACACAATTTAATGAATATTTGTTAGGAAATGAAGAAAATAAATTTCGTGCCAATACCATAGAAGAATACAAAGAGTGTATTCCTAAAATACAATATGTTATGACTTTAGATGCAGATACAGATTTGATTTTAAATTCTGCATTTGAATTGGTAGGTGCAATGGCACATATCTTAAATAAGCCAGTCATAGATGAAGAAAAAAATGTTGTCATAGAAGGACATGGAATCATTCAACCTAGAATTGGAATCAATTTAGATATTTCCTATAAAACCATATTTACACAAATATTTGCAGGAGCAGGTGGAATTGATTCTTATACAAATGCGATTTCTGATTTATATCAAGATAACTTTGGAGAAGGCATTTTTACAGGAAAGGGTATTTATGATGTGAAAGCATTTTCAAAAGTATTAAAAAATGCTATACCAGAAAATACAGTATTAAGTCATGATTTATTAGAAGGATGCTATTTGCGTTGTGGTTTAGCAACAGACATCATGCTAATGGATGGATATCCTTGCAAATATAATAGTTTTATGAACAGATTATCTAGGTGGATAAGAGGAGATTGGCAAATTATTAATTGGCTAAAAGGTAAAGTGAATAGCAAAATAGGAAACATACAAAATCCATTAAATTGTCTTTCACAATATAAAATCTTTGACAATTTAAGAAGAAGTTTAATAGAAATAACGGTTATGATTTCCTTTATTTTGTTTATTATAGTAGGAAAACAATATCATTTTGAAACATATCCATTTATTATGATAAGTCTTATAGCAGTTGTTATGCCTTATATATTAGAAATCTTTAATACCATGTTAGTAAAAAAAGAAGGAGAGCATAAGCAAAAAAAATTTTCTCCAAGGATATCAGGATATAAAGGAATTGGATTAAGAATCTTGATAACCATAGGGGTATTACCGTATAAAGCATATGTTTCTTTCATAGCCATAGTAAAAACATTGTATCGAAAATGGGTAAGCCATAGAAAATTATTAGAATGGATGACATCAGAAGAAGCAGAAAAACAAGCAAAAAATGATGTGATATCATATATAACACAAATGTGGTTTAATCTTGCTTTTGGAATAATAACAATAGGAGTTGCATTTAGTAATCAGGCAATAGGAGATACCATCATACAAACTGTATTAGGAATTTTATGGATTATCATACCTTTTGCCATGTGGTATATTAGCAAAGAGAAAAAAGAACCAGAAGCAATAGAAAAACTAGATAAAACAGAAATAGAATATGTCTTGGAAATAGGAAGAAAAACATGGCAATTTTTTAAACAATATATTAATAAAGAGAATAATTATCTAATGCCAGATAATTATCAAGAAGATAGAAAAGAAAAAATTGTTACAAGAACATCTTCAACAAATATAGGATTATCTATATTGGCCATTGTTTCAAGTTATGATTTACAATATGAAAATTTGTCAGATACTATTGAATTATTGTACAAAGTGCTAATCTCAGTAGATAGTTTGCAAAAATGGAATGGACATTTATACAATTGGTATGATACTAAAACGAAAGAACCATTAAGACCAAGATATATATCAACAGTGGATAGTGGAAATTTTGTTGGATATTTGTATGTCACAAAAACATTTCTAGAAGAAGTAAAGGGAGGGTTAGATAATAAAAAAGATAAAGAAAATTTGCAAACTAAAATAGAAGAAATGTTAGAAATTATTAAACGAATTATAGTGCATACAGACTTTACTTATTTATATAGTCAAGAACATCAAATCTTTTCAATAGGATATAATATTGAAGAAAACAAACTAACAGATTCATATTATGACTTGTTAGCAACAGAAGCAAGACAAGCAAGTTTAGTTGCCATTGCGAAAAAAGATATTCCATCAAAACATTGGAATCATTTAAGTAGAACATTAACCGTTTTAGGAAAATATAAAGGACTAATTTCTTGGTCAGGAACAGCTTTTGAGTATTTAATGCCAAATATGAATATTCCAAAATACAAAGGTAGTTTATTAGATGAATCTTGCAAATTTATGCTCATGAGTCAAATGAAATATGCAGAAGAATTACATTTACCATTTGGTGTATCAGAAGCAGCGTTTAATTTAAAAGATTTACAATCTAATTATCAATATAAAGCATTTGGAATTCCATGGTTGGGATTAAAAAGAGGATTGGCAGATGAAATGGTGGTATCTTCTTATGGGAGTATATTAGCTATTACAGATATGCCAAAAGAAGTTGTTAAAAATTTAAAAGTATTAGAGCAATATGGAATGTATAATAAATATGGATTTTATGAGTCAATAGATTTTACACCAGAAAGAGTTAGAAAAGGAAAACAAGCAGAAGTGGTGAAAACCTATATGGCACATCATCAAGGATTAATTTTATTATCTATTAATAATTTAATCAATCAACTTGTTTTGCAAAAACGATTTACCAAAAATCCAGAAATACAAGCAGTTACTATCTTGCTTCAAGAGACAATGCCAGAAAAAGCAATAATTACAAAAGAAGATAAAGAAAAGGTAGAAAAATTAAAATACAAAGATTATGAGGATTATATTGTAAGAAGTTATACCAAAATAGATGAAAGACTAATTACGGGAAATGTCATTTCTAATGAAATTTATATGGTAGCAATGAATCAAAAAGGAGAAGGAGTTAGTAAATATAAAAATATTTATATCAATTATTTTAAACGTACAGATGATTACACACAAGGAATTATATTTTATATCAAAAGTATCAAAAATAAACAAATCATTAGTTCTAGTTATTCACAAAATATAAAAAATGAAAATCAATATCAAATTCGATTTATGCCAGATAAAAATGAACAAGAGATTACGAGTGGAAATATAAAAGCAACCATAAAAACAACAGTTGCCTCAAATGAACCAGTAGAATTGCGAAGATTAATATTAGAAAATTTAGGAAATGAAGAAGAAATAGTAGAATTAACAGGATATTTCGAACCTATCTTGACACCAAAAGAACAATATTATGCACACCCAGCATTTAATAATTTATTTTTAGTATATGGGTATGATGAAAAAAACGAAGCATTGCTTGTAAAAAGAAAAAAAAGAGAGATAGGAGAAAAAGAAGTCTATTTAGCAACTACATTACATGCAAGTAGAGAAAATAGAATTGGCGATTTGGAATATGAAATAGAAGAAGAAAAATTTATGGAAAGAGGAAATTTAAAAATACCCAAAATGGTAAAAGATTCATTGCCATTTTCTAAGATGATAGGACTTGTGACAGAACCAGTGGTAGCAATGAAAAGAACAATTAAAATAAAGAAACAGGAAAAAGTTGTAATTGATTTTATATTATCTGTAGAAGAAGAAAAAGAACAAGCCATTCAAAACCTAGAAAAATATAGTTCATTTGAAAATGTAAAAAATGAATTTGAATTGTCAAAGGCAAGAGTAGAAGCAGAAACCAGATATTTAAATATCAAAGGAAAAGATATTGAAATGTATCAAAAAATGTTATCTTATATTGTATTTGATGATTCTATTAAAAGTGTAGAAAAAGAAAGAATAAAACAGATACAATCATTTAAACAAAGTGATTTATGGCGATATGGAATATCAGGTGATTTACCAATTATATTGGTAAAAATGAAAAATGCAAATGATGTGCAAAGCTTAAAAGAAGTATTAAAAGCTTATGAATATTTTAGAACCAAAAATGTAGAAACAGAAATTGTGATTATGGATGAAGAAAAATATAGTTATGAAAATTATGTAAGAGAAGAAATTGATTCTACTATATTAAACCAACACATGGGATATTTGAAAAATACAAAAGGTGGCATTTTTATATTAAATGAAGAAGAAATGGACAAAAAAGATATTACTTTTCTAGAATTTATATCTGTCATCACGATTGATTGTGCGAAAGGAAATTTGGAAAATAATCTAAAAGAAATAGAAGAAACCTATTTAGAAAATTATAAAGAAATTAGTGAAGAAGAAAATATCAATCAATTTGTTGAAGAAAATGCAGAAGATATCGATATTTTAAAAGATACAGAAAAATTAAAATATTATAATGAGTATGGGGCCTTTTCAGAAGATGGAAAAGAATATTGGATATGTGTAAATAAAGAAAAAAGATTACCAACCGTGTGGTCACACATTATGGCAAATGAAAAGTTTGGTACCATTGTTACAGAAAATATGGGAGGATATAGTTGGTATAAAAATAGCCGATTAAATCGATTAACTAGTTGGAATAATAATCCAAGTTTTGATATTCCATCAGAAATTATCTATGTAAAGGATATGGATACAAAAGAATGCTGGTCTTTAGGATTAAATCCAATGCCAGATAATCGAAATTACAATGTTGTGTATGGTTTTGGCTATTGTAAATATATTCATAGTCATTTAGGAATAGAACAAGAATTAGAAATGTTTGTTCCAAGAGAAGATAGTTGTAAAATAGGCATTTTAAAATTAAGTAATAAAACACCAAATCGAAAACATCTAAAACTATATTATTATATCAAACCAGTAATTGGGGAAGATGAATTCAAAACATCTGGAAACATTAGTACTAAATTTGATAGAAACAGTAATGTTTTAACAGCATGTAATTTATATGCTAGTGAAATAGACAATACAAAACTATATATGTCATCTAGTGAAAAAATAAAAAGCTATACAGGAGACAAAAAGTTTTTCTTAGGAAAAAATGGATTATCCAATCCAGATGGTATCAAAAAACTTAGATTAAATAATAGTAATGCGATTGGTCGAGATGCGTGTATTGTATTAGAAATAGAAGTAGAAATTGAAAGCTTTTCAAACAAAGAAATCTCTTTTGTTTTAGGAGCAGAAGAAACAATTATTGATTGTAAAAATATAGCATACAAATATAGTAAATTACAGAATTGTAAGCAAGAGTTAGAACGTGTAAAAAATTATTGGAAAGAATTATTAGGAAAACTTCAAATATATACCCCTTTAGAATCAACCAATATTTTATTAAATGGATGGTGTATTTATCAAACATTAGAAAGTAGACTTTTAGGAAGAAGTGGATATTATCAATCAGGAGGAGCTTTTGGATTTAGAGACCAATTGCAAGATACGATAGCTTTAAAATATATTTCACCAGAATTCTTAAAACAGCAAATCATCAAACATAGTAAACATCAATTTGAAGAAGGAGATGTAGAGCATTGGTGGCATGAAGAAACAGGTAGAGGAATTCGAACAAGATTTTCAGATGATTTACTATGGTTACCATATCTTGTGTTACAATATATTCACTTTACAGGAGATGAAAGCATTTTGGATATTGAAACACCATATTTAAAAGGGGTAATCTTAGAAGAAGGTGCAGACGAAAGATATGACCAGTATCCACAAAGTGAGAAACAAGAAAGTATTTATTTACACTGTATTAGAGCAATTGAAAAAAGCTTCAATTTTGGAGAAAATGGATTACCGAAAATTGGTAGTGGAGATTGGAATGATGGATTTAGTACAGTAGGAAATAAAGGAAAAGGAGAAAGTGTATGGTTAGGATTTTTTTTGTACAAAATTCTAGATGAATTTATTCCAATATGTGAAATAATAGAGAAAAGAAATAGTGAAACAATTGATGGAGAAAGTCGAATTGAAAGATATAAAGAAATAAAGATACAACTAAAAAAAGCATTAAACACAAATGGATGGGATGGTAGATGGTATAAAAGAGCTTTTATGGATGATGGAAATGTGTTAGGTAGTATGGAAAATGATGAATGTAGAATCGATAGTATTGCACAAAGTTGGAGTATTATATCAAAAGCAGGAGATAATGATAAAAAATATATTTCAATGGAAAGTTTAGAAAATCATCTAGTGGATAAAGAAAATGGAATTATTAAATTATTAGATCCACCATTTGAAAAAGGACATCTAGAACCAGGATATATTAAGGCTTATTTACCAGGTGTTAGAGAAAATGGGGGACAATATACACATGGCAGTTGTTGGGCAATTATTGCAGAAGCTTTATTAGGATTTGGTGATAAAGCATTAGAATTTTATAGAATGATAAATCCAATTGAACATGCAAGAACAAAAGATGCTAGTAGTAAATATAAGGTAGAGCCATATGCCATTGCAGCAGATATTTATGGTGCTGGTAATTTGGCTGGAAAAGGAGGATGGACTTGGTATACTGGTTCAAGCAGTTGGTATTATACTGCAGGAATAGAATATATATTAGGTCTAAAAATAAAAAATGGATATTTAACAATAGAGCCCTGTATTCCAAAAGACTGGAAGGAATATTTAATGAGATATAAATGGAAAGAGAGTATTTATAATATAAAAGTTATCAATAAGCATCAAAAAAATACAGGAGTAGAAAAAGTATTATTGAATGGAGAAGATGTTGACAATAGGATAAAATTAGACGGAAGTAATAAAGTGTATAATATCGAAGTAATTATGTAGAGAATAACTAAATAATAAAAAGACACGGAGCTCTTTTTTGAGAGTTCAGTGTCTTTTAAAATAATGTGAATTTATAAGTATTAATAAGTGGTTAATATTTTTTTGTGATAAAGAGAGTTATTAAAATATAGAAATAAAAGAATTAAATAGGTTCAAATAATTGAAATATATGTAAAATAGTGGTAAAATATTTATGCAAATTAAACAAAGGGGAATTCATAATGAGTTTTGAAATAAATATCTTTATCAACAAAATACAAAGGCTGCCAATTACGAAAGTGCAAGAGTTGTTAAAACAATATCAAAAAGATATCAAAGCCTTACCATATACGGATGGTAATGCTATTCTTACTTTTGTAGAAAAAAGATTTAATAGGTTACAACAAATTCCAAGGCAAGAAATGATGGTTCAAATGTTTTTATTTACAGATTTAAGTAGAAGAAGTAGAGAAGAAGTAAATAGAATTCCAACACTAAAAGCAAATAGTGAAAAAGAGCTAAAATCCTTAGACTTGATTACATTAATTGAATCATTACAATATATAGAAAGTGATAAAGTAAAATCCGTATTAAGAAAATATCATGATATTTTACAACCAAAAATTATAGAAACATTAATTATTAATTTACCAGAAAATGAGCAGACTGAATTTATTAAAATATGTAAAAAAGAATTAATGGAAAGCCAATCCAATTCATTTCATAATTTCATGGCTTCTATTAGTCCACAAGCTCAAAAATATGTATTGGAGAACTTTGGAGAAAAATTTGAAAAATATTCTCAAAAGGATATGTCTGATGTACCAACATCTTTATATCAAGAAAATATACCAATATTTACTAGTAGATATCAGAATTCAAAGAATTTAACAGACATATTAATTGCTTGTGATGAAGAAAATTTAAAAAGTACATTACATAAATATAAAGAACAGCTTCACAAATTAAATGCAAATAATTTGATGCAAATATTTTGTTTAAAAACAACGAATTCAGAAATGCTTTTTAGTATATGGGCAGATATGCAGGATAAATTAAGCGAAGTATCAATACCATTTTTTAAAACATTTATAAGAAGATTAGAAGATAAAGAAAGATTTGCATCTATTTATCAATTAAAAGATAAATTTGCAGAAATGGACCTTAATGAAATTGTAGAATTATTTGAACATGATACAGATGAAATTAAGGCAAATGTATTAATTGAATATCGTGATAGATTTACTGGTGAAAAATCTGAAACTTTAAAAAAATTCATGACAGAATCCGTAAAGAAAAAAATGATAGATATATATGCCCAAAAACAATTGAAGGAATTTCAAGAAAAGAAAAATCAAGGTGTGGATTTATTAAAAGAATTTAGGACAATTGTTTCAGAGTTAAAAGATGATAAAAGACATAGATTATTTGATGATGATTATATACAAGCGATTATCTTAGGAAGAATTTTACTAGAAGATAATACAATCGATGATAGAGATGAAAGTTATGTTGATTTAAGACAAAAATATATGAATCATTTATTTAAAAATCTACGTAGAGATAATACTGTGGGGAATCGTGTAAATAATGGGCTTTTTTATAGAATTGTCAAAGGAAAAGTAGAGTTTAGTCAGATAGAAAATTTAGAAACTGTAAAGGCACTTATCTATTTAACTAGGAATCCCAAGATAAAAGATGTAAAAAAGATAGAGAACATTGTTAGAGATTTAACAGAAAAACAAGTGCAAACATATAATTTAAAATTATATAAAAGTTTATGTGAGAAAATAAAAGAAACTTATAAAGAGACATCTCCATTAGAAGAAAATATACAAAAACTAGGATATAAAATGTTTTTAGCATTTGGATATGACAAATCCTTAAGGATATTAGAGCATGAAATAAATTTTACAACATTAGAATATTTATTTAATGGATTAAATTTAAGGCATATTGAATTACATGAAGATGGTACACCAAAAATAAATAAAAAGCTACAAAATTTTTTATTTGGAAGTAATAGAAATGATCCAAATTGCAATATAAATAGATTATTACATGAAAAAGATTCAGAGTTTGGTAAATATTTTTCTTCAATTTATAATGATTGGGAAGAAATTTATAAAAAATTAAATGGTAATGTAAAGGTAAATAGAATTTTAAATTTATATAAGAGGGAAAATACTTTTTTAAAACCAGATGAATATAAATTAGAAGGGCCAATACACGAAATAGGACTAGGAAAACCACAAATTGTACAAAAAGCAAAAGAGTGGTATCAGATAATGAGAGAAAGACAATATTCAAGTATACCCAAAGTTCAAGGAAATCTGGATGATGAATATACATATGAAATGCTAGATTTGGATGATCCTCTTGCTCTAGCAGTAGGATATATAACAAAATGCTGTTTCTTAATAGATGGATTATCAAAAGAGTCATTATATCACTCTATTAGTAGTAAAAATGGTAGAACATTTATTGTTAGAAAAAATGGAGAACTAATTGCGCAAAGCTGGGTATGGAGAAATGGAAATGTTTTATGTTTTGATAATGTTGAAGCTAGAGGAAATTATAGTTATGACAAATTGTTAGAAGCATATCAAAAAGCAAGTCAGGAATTGTTAGAAATTTCTGATCAAACAGAAAATGAAACAGATAGTCTAAAAGTGATTACCTATGGAACGTCTGAATCAAGAATGACAAAACCATCTAAAAGATTTACAGAGAAACCATTACCAAAAGTTTTAGAGCCAGTAGGATATTCTGATGCAAAATATGAACAATATATTCTTGCAGAAAGAGAACATGAAGAATTATATTATGGAGAAGTTACCGCAAGATACCAAGATCCAAGACCAGAAATAGTAGAATACAGAAACATAAAATCATTAACAGATAAAAAAATTAGAAAAATAAATCAAGAACTAGATGGGATAGAATATACAGCAACAGGAAAAACACGAAAAAACAATATACGAAAATGTAGATATGTTGCTTATAGTAAAGATTGGTATATAGCAATAACAGATAATGGAAAAGTAGAGATACAAATATTGAAAAAAGATTCTAGAGCTATAGAAGAATGTAAAAATAAAGCCAAAATAATTCTAAAAGAAATAAGAGAAGATAAGATAGTAGTACCAACAGATATTGAAGGAGCCGGAGGTGATTCTAGATAATGCAAGAACTAAAAATAAAAGATATAAAAAGACAATTTAAAAATTATGAAGGTAGAGTAGGGTATGAATATCCGAAAAATATGTTTTTATTTTTTGAAATTCTATCTTCTACATTATCAGATACAGCAACTCTAAATGAATTAATATTTACGATACAATTACTAGTAAATGATTTAGAAAATAGAAAATGTGGTTTCCATAATAGTAGTGTTACGAAGGAAAAATTTGAAGAACTAATTTCTAGTTTAAAAGCTTTTAACGATTTACCAATGGTATTGTCATATGTACCTAGATATATAGATGAAATTGCAGATGCGACTTTTGCAAGAGAATTTTCAAGAATATATGGACAAGTCATATTAGAAAATTTAGGAGTAGAACCACAAAAAGAAGACTATGGATATATAGAAATAAAAAAAGATATCATAGATATTTCTAATAAAGATAAAGCAGAGGTTTTAGCAAAATTATATAATAATAGCCATCCAATGGGAATGGGAATGGCACAATATGATCCTACACCTATGACTGTAGAATTTGCAAGAAAATTGCTAGAAAAAGAAACGTATTTTAGTTATTTAAAAGGGAGACCATTATATATCGATTTAAAGGATAATATCATATATGTAAGTTCTTATAATAGAGATAATGGACCCCAATTAGCTCAACAAGTTATATCTGGCTGTAAAAATATGAATGATATGGGAAAAGAAAACTTGAAAAAGTTTGAAACGCAAATTGAAGAAGAAATTCAAAAACAAATAGAACAAGAAATAGTAAAAAAACATAAAGAAAAATTACAGGCGAAGGCTCAACAAGAAAATATGGTATCTACTGCAAGCAGAAGAAATCATGACTTAGATTACCTAAGAGTATCTCCATCAGAATTACAACCAATGAGAAGATTAATAGAAGAATCTGGGCAGGATATAAGTGAAGATACATTACAATTTGTAAAAAGTGTTGAAAATGAAGCATATCCAGAAGAAATGAAAATGTTACAAGATATTGAAGATGTGTATGAATTAGAAGATGCTTATGATTATGATTTATCAGAACTTACGGTTGCTAGAAATAAAGATTGGTATATTATTTATGGAGAAGATGAGGATTCTATTGAAATAGTAGATATAGCATCACTCCCAACTAGGGACAGAGAAGCAAGTCAGGAAATACATAATTATATAACTAGAGTAATTAACCAAAAAGCATATAGTGGTAATAAGCCAGTCACACTTAATGCAAAAGAAGATACATCATATCGAATGATTCAAAGAATGGTTAATAATGGGGAATATGAAATCGTAGAAGATATACCAAATACTTGGGAGGATGATGAAGAAATTAAGATGCATTATTTAGTATTGACACCTATTGTGCAAAGAGACAGACATGAAATAAAATAATATAGTTAAAAAAATAATAGATTGATATATATATACTTATTAAGTTAAAAATCAGTCACAAAAAAATAATTCTCTCATATATATAGTAATAAAAGCTATAAAGGGAGGATTATTTTTATGGCAAAAATATTAGTTTTTAATAATGATACAGATAGAATGGAAACTTATTACAGAAATGAAGCTGACCCAATGCCATATAATACAAACGGAACACTAAGGGTAAGGGAATTTAGAGGTTCAAGCAAAAGTAACATATTATGGACAACAAAAAGATGTATGCAAAGTTGGAACAGTCAAAGATATATTTTTGGAGGACCAATACCAGTAGGATTTGCTTTTAAAAGACCATATGAAGGGGGACATGGAAATCAAAGCCAACATTATGCAGGAGTGGCCTTTGATGTCGGGCAAACATTATCAGCAGAGAGAAGAAGGATTCTTTGGAATAGTGCCAATAATTCAGGAGTATGGACATATGTAGAACCAATTTCTTTAACACCAACATGGGTACATTTTGATAAAAGATTTGGGGCTCCTGCTTGTAGTACAGGTGGATTTCCACAATTAAAAAGAGGAAGTTTAAGTAATTATGTTTTAATTGCACAAGATGATTTAAATACTTTGGGATATCGTACTAATGGATTAGATGGTATATTTGGTCCAGCAACACAAAATGCAGTAAGAGAATACCAACGAACGAGGGGATTGGCAGTAGATGGAATTGTTGGGTGTAACACATGGCGCTCGCTTCAAGAAGAAGTGGTAGGAACAGGTGCAACAAGTACAACGATTAATTAATCAAAAAGACTATTTCTAACAAAGAAATAGTCTTTTATCATATATGGAGAATTTTGTGATAATAGTCGTAAATTAATTGACAAAAGAACAAAAGTTTGATAGTATATAGCAAATAAATAGAGGTGAATTTTAAAATGAACAATAAAAATTTATATATAAGAAGTAGTTCAGCAGAATTTCTAATATTTGAACAACAGAAAAAAGAACATGGAATTGAAGTGCGTTTTGAAGATGGAGACTTATGGCTTACTCAAAAAGCATTGGGAGAATTATTTAATACTACAAGAAATAATATAACTATGCATCTTCAAGATATATATAGTAGTAATGAACTTGACGAAAATTCAACTAGTAAGGATTTCTTACTAGTTCAAAAAGAGGGAAATAGAGAAGTAAAAAGAAAAGTAAAGTATTA
>CALXZX010000025.1 GCA_944393375.1 uncultured Clostridia bacterium
AAATTAAAGAAAAGATTTTGTAGTGGAAGAAAGGCATTTAGTGAACATGGAGCAAATGCATTAGCAAAGATATGTGTATTAAGCGAAAAGTTCAGTTTAGAAGAATTAGAAACGCCAATACCAATAGATACAAGTGTAGAAGATTGGATAAAAGAAATAGAAGAAAATGTAAGAAAAAATAGAACGAGAAAAGATAGTTTTGTAGCAACAGAAAAAACAAAAGAAGGAGTTGGAATACAAAAAGGACATATAGAAAATAATTTTATAAATAAAATATTGAAATGTAGAGATATAAGCGAATTAAGATTAAGTTATTAATTTGTTTATTAAAAGAACAAAAAAATAAATAAAGTGTTGAAAGCAATAGCATTTAAAGGATTAGAAAAAAAGATAAAAAAATTGCCTACATTTACTTGACACATACAAAATATATGAATTTTCTAATTTTACTTGACTTTTTTCTACAGTATCATTTATAATTAAATTAGTAAACATTAGTGTCCATTCTGAAAAGAATGAAAATCATTATAATCCGATAGCCCTAAAAGGCTATCGTTTTTTATGTATATAATTAATAATTTTTCATATATTATTATTACATTAGTGTCCATAGCTTTTAGCTATGTTAATCATTAATACAGGAGAAAATCTAAATACTGATTTTCTCCATTTTTATTGTATATAAAACACTATATTTATTCATTTTTCACTTTTACAAATTTACTCTTCCCTACACGCAAAATTTTTTCCTCTTCTATATTTACGATAAAATGAATATTCTCAACTGTTTTGTTATCTAACTTAACACCATTTCCCATTATTAATCTTTTTGCTTCACTTTTTGATGTCGCAAATTCTACTTTTACTAATAAATCACATATATTGATTTCTTTTTCTTTTAAAAAGATTTCCTTTATATCTTCAGGTATACCTCCTTTAGCAACTGTATCATATCTGTTTTCTGCATCTTTAACATATTCTTCTCCATGATATATCTTTATAATTTCTCTTGCATATTTTCTATGTGCTAATAAGATATCTTCTTCTATAAGTGTTTTTACTTTTTCTAAATCCATATCTGTTGTTAATTGATAATATTGTAATAAACATTCATCTGGTATTTTCATTGCTTTTTCATACATAATTTCTGGTTTCTCGTCGATTCCAATATAATTATCTAAAGATTTACTCATCTTATTTTTACCATCTAATCCAACAAGTAAAGGAAATGTGATAACAATTTGTGGTTCTTGAGAGAATTCTTTTTGTAATTCTCTTCCTACTAACAAATTAAATGTTTGGTCTGTTCCTCCAATTTCTATATCTGCTTTTAAAGCAACACTATCATATCCTTGCATTAATGGATATAATAATTCGTGAATAGAAAGTGGTAGATTATTTTCATATCGATTTTTAAAATCTTCCCTTTCTAATATTCTAGCCACAGTATATTTGCTTGTTAATTCTATCACTTCTTTTAAATTTAATTTTGATAACCATTCTGAATTATATGCAATCCTTGTTTTTTCTTTATCCAATATTTTGGTAACTTGCTTAAAGTAGGTTTCTCCAGATTTTCTGGTTTCTTCAAAAGTTAATGCTGGTCTTGTTTTATTTTTACCACTTGGATCTCCTATCATTCCTGTATAATCTCCAATTACAAAAATAACTTCATGTCCCATCCTCTGAAATTCTTTTAATGCTCTTAGTACAACTGTATGTCCTAAATGTAAATCTGGTCTACTTGGATCAGCTCCTAATTTAATTTTTAGTTTTTTACCATTCTCCATTTTTTTATTTAATTCCTCTTCTGATATAATTTGAACTGCATTTCTTTTGATTATTTCTAAGCCTTTCATATAAATTCCTCCCCTTAGATAAATTTTTAATTATATAAAAAGAGCTAAACCAGTCCTATTAAAAGGACGAGTTTAGCTCGTGGTACCACCTTTTTTTACAACTTTCAAAGTTGCCTCATTTTAAGTTTCTTCACAAACTTTAGTGTAATTGCTATAAAGACTGTAATTCATAATATTATATACTAATAGTTTTCACCTACCACTATCTCTCTGTTATTTGTAACTATAACTTACTACTAAAATCTTTTTTAAAACACAATTAATTAAATTTCATATCCATAACCAACTAATAGATAATCTTTTCCGCCTATATTACGCATTTTTTCTCCTAGTAAAATACCTCCCATGCTTTCATAAAACTTTCTTGAAGGTTCATTTTCTTTTAAACACCAAATAATCATTTTATGGTTTCCTTGTTCTTTTAATTTTTCTTTCGCATGTAACAATAATCTACTTCCTATCTTTTTTCTTAATAATCCTGGCTTTACATATAAAGCATATATTTCTCCATCATATTCTGTAAATCTATTTAGTTCATCTAATCTTTTTCCAAACCTAGTAACACCTACAACTTCATTTGTATCCTTATTTCTTGCAATAGTATAACCTCCATCTTTATATTGTTCTTTTAACTTTTGTATTTTTTCTTCTAGACTTAGATTTTCCAAAAATGTTTTATCAATGATATCTCTATATGCAATTTTCCAAGAGTCTATAAGAATTTTAGCAACTTGTTCTATGCCATCTTCCTTCATCTTTTCTATGACGATATTGTCCATGTCATCACCTACTCAATATATTTATTTCTAATATATGTTTCATTAAATTCACTTTTTAAAATATCCATTAAAATTTTATCATAATACTTTCCATTTAAGTAATATGCTTCTCTTAATCTGCCTACTTCTTTAAATCCACATTTTTTATAACAAGCAATCGCTCTTTCATTAAATGCAAAAACACTTAATTGTATGCTATTTAGATTTAAATAATGAAAACCATAATCTAATATTAATTGGATGGCTTCTTTTCCAATACCTTTTCCTCGATGTTTTTCCTCTCCAATAAAAATACCAAGTTTTGCTGACCTATTAATATAATTTATATTTTCTAAGCTAACTGTCCCTATCATTTCATCATTTTCTAAGGTTACAATAACAAAATAGTATCTTGTATTATCATTATCATGAACATTTTCTAAATATTGTTTCTCACCATTTAAAGTTACCATTAGTCCACTTCTTCCTAATCCATCTGTTACCTGAAAATCGTTTAGCCATTTGGTAAATATCTCTATATCTTCACTATTTCTTGGTGATAAATATATGGTATCTCCTACTATTTTTTTAAAATATTTCATTCTCTCACCTACTTTATTTTTGATTTCGTATTTGTATACTTGCTTTTCCATCCTTGGCTTCTATTTTGGCATATCCTCCAATTGGAAATGTACAAATTGGTGTTGTATGTCCAAAGTCTACATTAGCAATAACAGGTATATCATTTAATTCTGCTTTATTTTTAATTAATTTTATCCATTTTTCATCTGTCATATTGCAGTTTTTCTGTGCTCTTCCAATTACAATTCCTTTTACAGTTTTTAATGTATGTAATAGAGATTGTAGATTTCTATCAAATTCCATTAGAAAAGCATTTCCTGCCATCCCATCATCTTCTAAGAATAAGATTTTGTTTTCTACATCTGGCATATATTCTGTACCTTGTAATAGATTTAATGTACATAGGTTACCACCAACAATTTCTCCTTCTGCCTTTCCTTCATTGATAGTTAAATAACCTTTGTTTTCAAAAAATTCTCTATTTTCTTGGTCAATAAACCAAGCATCGTCACTCCATTCTTTAGATGGTAATACATCGATTTCTTCATTTTCTTCCATGAACATTTTTCTAAAATACTCTAAAGTATATTCAAATCCTTTTTTCATACCAAAGCTTGAATAATGTGGTCCATAATAGGTTACTAGTCCTGTTTTGGCATAAATAGAGTCTAATAAAGCTGTAATATCTGAATAACCACATAAGATTTTAGGATTTTCTTTGATTACATCATAATTGATATATTGTAATAATTGATTAGAACTGTATCCACCAATTACTGTTAACATTGCTTTTACATTTTTGTCTTTAAAAGCTTCTTCTAAATCTTTTACTCTATCTTCTATTTTTGCGCAATTATATTCATCATCAAAAGAATCCATGACATATTCTGCAAATGTAACTTTAAATCCTTCCTCTTCTAAACGTTTTGTTGCAAGTTCTATACAATCTTTTCCTAAGATTTTCATACTTCTAGAAGGTGCAATAATTCGAATTTCATCACCCTTCTTTAGTTTCTCTGGTATAATTGTTTGCATAAAAATTCCTCCTTTATATATTTATTTCTTTTGACATATATGTAATATATGACTACTATATCCCATTAAATCCTTTCTTTCACAGGTTGCCAAATGATATTTGATCCATTCTTCAAATTCTGCTTCTGATAACTGATCAATATACATTTGCATTGCTTGTGCAATTCCATCTGTTGCTACTTCATGTAAACAAATGGTATTTGTATGTTTCATTATTTCTTCAAAATCTTTAATCAAAAATAAATAGAAAACCTCTTCTGGTGAATTGTCTAATTTAAACTCTTTATCATGCTTTTCTCTATATTCCAATAGCTTATGCTCCATCAACAAGGCTCTTAAAACAACTGCATCATTTGTTATATATGCAAAATAGATAAGTCCTCCTTTTTTAGTAACTCGAATTGCTTCTGCAATCGCTTTTTCTTGTTCCTCTTTTGTAAATAAATGATACATTGGTCCTAATACAAGTGTCATATCAAATGTTTCGTCTTCAAACAGACTTAAATCGACTGCATTCCCTTGATGTACTTTTATGTTCATGTTTTCTGTTATTCCTTGTTTTAATTTTTCAATATTTTTTTCTACTAATTCTATTGCAGTTACATCATAACCTTGTTTTGCATAATGCAAAGAATAGGCTCCTGTTCCTGCTCCTATTTCTAAGATTTTATCTTCTTTTTTTAAGTATTTTTCTATATATTTCGCTGTTGTAATAAATTCTAACCTATTATGATTAGATTTGTTAAATCTGTTTTCTTCTTCATAATGATTATAATATGTTTTTAATATTTTATCTACCTTTTCCATAAATATTCTCCCCTTATTTTTATATAAGACAAATTAATGTTCCTATTCAAAAAACCTTGCTAAAGAAATCTTTGTATTAAGACTCCTCCAGCAAGGTTAAATCCTGCTCTCTGTGTAATAACCTATTGGTTACTTCATACCGCTCGAGTTTCCTCTAGGTATGCTCTTAATGTTTTATTATTTTATCATGATATTTATTATTTGTCAAACAATTTATTTTAAATATCTTTATTCTATAAAATTTGCTATGTTTTCATTTTGAGAATGAATACATGTATCTTTTCTTCTATAAATTGATAATATCAATGCTAAACATACCATATTCATGATTAATCCTGTTCCACCATAAGAAACAAATGGCAATTCAAAACCTGCTTCAAACCACAAATTTAGATTCATTAAAACATTACATACACTTTGAAAAATAAATAAACAAGAAAGTCCGATAATCAGCATTTTTCCATAAGCATCTTTTACTTTTATAGAATTTATAATTAGTTTTATTGAAATGAATACAATTGTTGCAATCAATAGACCTGCTACTATCCAACCATAATGTGCAAGTATGGATATAAAAGCATATTCTGTTCCCTCATCAAATAGCTCAATGGCATTACTCATATCTCCTGCTTCGCCAAACATATTAGCAGATTCTATAATTAGTTTTCTATTAATACCTAACCATCCAAGACCTTCTGGGTCTGTTTCTGGGTGAAATGTGGTTATAATTCTTTCCAAAAGATATGGTCTTGTTGTAAGAGTAATGATACATATAATTCCTAAAACAAATATCACTCCCCACAATTTTAAAATATTGGTTACTTTTTTTTGACTATCTTTTATGATTTTAACAGTTGCAACTATTATATATGCCATTCCTAATACAAAAACAGAAGTTAATGATGGAATAGATGCTAATAATAGCAAAGAAAATATACTTAAAACAATTATTTTTATTAGACTTTTATCTATCTTAATTGTTTCTAAATTCAAAACACGAAATTCCACCTTATGCTTTCCTATATTTTGTATAAATCCTATAAAAGAAATTAAAAATAAAGGCATTGCAACTGTACTAATTGAAACTGTAAATATATTTCCTACATTTAGATATGGAATACCATTTACTTGGTAATTACTAAATTGTACTGTATAAATAACTAATATAGAAGATGCAATATAAATATAATTTGAATATTTCGTTATTTTAGTATAATCCATAAAATAAATGGCCAAACCTAATGTAAACCCTATTATAAGATATACAATTATTTTTATAAAAAATGGTCCTTCCCCTTCTAAAAATACATGTGAAGTTGTTTTTATTCCTGCAACTAAAAATGTAAAACATAATAAAATTAACAATAAAAAAAATAATTTATAGTCCAACTTTGGTTTGTGAATTTTGTTTAATGTTTTTCCAATAGTTTCTGCATCTCCCATATCTGTAATTGCCTTATTAATAGCGCTTTCTTCACTTTCACCTTTATGCATATATATTTCTTTCGCTTCTTCAATATGGCTTTCTAATTCTTTGCTAATATCTTTTCGAATCGGTTTATATGTAATTTGATTACATACTTTTTCTAAGAAATCCTTAATTTGCAAATAGAACACCCCCTAATACTTTATTTACACCATTGCTAAAAATCTTCCATTCTGTTTCTTTTTCTTTTAAAACATCTTTTCCTTTTTTGGTTATAGAATAATACTTTCTCTTTTTACTAGAAGATTCATCCCAATAAGATGTAATATACCTTTTTTCTTCCAATGCATGTAATATTGGATATAAAGTACCTTCTTTTAGTTCAAATACATTCTCTGATGTTTCTTTTAATTTTTTAATCATTTCATATCCATACATATCTTCCTTTTTTAATAAGTTCAAAATTAACATTGTCGTACTTCCTTTTAATAGTTCTTTATCTATTTTCATATATTCACCTCCTTATACCTAGATATCCTATGTATTTTTATGCATTGTATATCTAGGTATAAAAATTGTCAATAAAAAAGAGAAAAATTTTCATTTTTCTCCATTTAGTTCTTTTTATATATTCTTAACTACTCTACATGGATTTCCGTGTGCTACTGTATTTGATGGAATATCTTTTGTTACAACACTTCCTGCTCCTATTGTTACATTATCTCCGATTGTCACACCTGGTAATATAACCACATTTCCACCAATCCATACATTGTCTCCCACTTTGATAGGTTTTCCATATTCTAATCCTTGATTTCTAGTTTGTACATCTAATGGATGTCCTGCTGTATAAAAGCCACAATTTGGTCCAATAAATACATTGTCTCCAAATTCTACTTTTGCTACATCTAATATCACACAATTGTGATTAACATAGAAATTTTCTCCTACATGTGTATTATATCCATAGTCACAATAAAAATTGGATTCTACTTGTAAATTATCTCCTGTGCTTCCCAAAATTTTCTTTATAAATTGTTTTCTTTCTTCCATTTTATCTGGATGAATATGATTATATTCATAGCATAATTGTTTACAGTTTCTTATTTCTGATATAAGTTCTTTATCATTCGCTAAATTATATAATTCTCCTTTATCTCTTTTTTCTTTTTCTGTCATAATATCCTCCTTTTTTATTATCTACTCTTATTATGAACCATCATATCAAAATTATAAATGAATTGCAATTCTATTTTTTTATTTGACCATTTTTATGAAAAATTAATCTTCTGTATAAAAAACAGCACATAGTGCTGTTTTTTATACAATTATATTTGGTTAACATACTCGTTGTATTGATTTTGTAATGTTTGACTGTTAAATACAATATTATCGCCTTGTACTTCCCAACCATCTTTATTTTCTGAAAGGAAATTAATTATTTGTGTTTCTATATCTAATATTCTTGTTGCTTCATCTAGAGAAGCCTCTATTTGCGCATTATCTTCTTCTATTGCTGTATCTTCTGATAATGCAATCTCTTTATATAAATCTATATAATATTGGTCTAAATTTTTATCTTCTATGTATGACATAGCACCTTCATTTGTTAATAATGTTAATACTTCTTCTTTATATTGTTCAATCTCTCCCTTTGACTGTTCTAAAAACTGTTTGGTTTGAACGAAATCTGGTCCATCTTCTACATAATTTGCAGGTGTTAATGCATTTACAAATCTTTCATCATTTAATACATTTGCTATACTAACAGAAACATTTACAACGTCTGCTAAATAATCCTTCATAGCTTTTTCTAAAACACCATAATCTCCTGTTGTTTTTATTTCTCGTATTCTTTGGTCTATTTGGTCTAAATCAATATTCTCTGCACGTGTTAAATTTTCAAATTCTAGCATTTCTTGTCTTAAAATATCCTCTTGTTTAAACTCTTTGACTACCAAAATTCCAATACCCACAGCAGCCACAAGTACAATGGCTATGATTACTCCAATAATTGCTTTTTTCATATTCAATTCCCCCTATTTTCAAATATATTATTATTTTATCAATAACATACATAAACCGCAATATAACTATACTGCTTCTTTCTCCTTTTTTATACACATTTCTATATATTTTATAATATATTCTCTTTTTTTCTCTTTTTATTGATTGTATAAAATTACTTATTTTTATGTATAGATATATTTTTTTTGCATATACTATCATTAGCATTTAATACTATGCTATTAAATGTAATTATTTCGTTTTAATACGTTTTAAGACCTCTTTTAAAGAGGTCTTATCTTTTTTATATATTCTGTAATCTTAAACTATTTAATGTAACTGTCACACTACTAATAGTCATACTAAAGGCCGCAAACATAGGATTCATGGTTATTCCTAATGGAATCAATATACCGACTGCAATTGGTATCATACAAATATTATAGAAAAATGCCCAGAATAGGTTTTGTTTAATAATTCGCATTGTTTTTTTACTAATCTGTATCAAGTCATTAATTTTATCTAAATTATCTTTCATTAAAACAACATCACTACTATCCATAGCAATATCTGTACCACTTCCAACAGAAACACCAATATCTGCTTTTACTAAACTAATACTATCATTAATACCGTCACCACACATCATAACCAATCCATTTTCTTTGAGTTTTGTAATTTCTTCTGCCTTTTGTTTTGGTACAACACCTGCAATCACCTTTTCTATTCCTATTGTTTCTCCAATTGCTTTTGCTGTTTTTTCATTATCACCTGTTAGCATAACCGTTGATATGTTTTGTTGTTTTAGTTTATCAATCACTTCTTTTGCATTTTCTTTTATAATATCTTTTACACCAATTAAAGCAATTAAAGTTTGTTCTTTTGCTACAAACAAGATGCTATTTCCATCATTTTCTAAAATTTCATCATCATTGATTTCATTTTCTTTTATGGTTTTATCAATATGAATATTATTTTCTAACATTAGTTTTTTATTTCCAATAAGATAAGTTTCATTATTATACTTTGCTTGTATGCCATATCCAGAAATATTTTTAAAATCTGTCACTGTTTTAGAATTCATATGTATCTTTTTTTCTTCTGCATATTTAACAATTCCTCTTGCTATTGGATGTTCTGAATGATTTTCTATATTGGCTACTACTTCTATTATTTCATCTTCTTTTAAGGCAGAATAGTTAAATATTTGAGATATACTTAAATGCCCTTTGGTCAATGTTCCTGTTTTATCAAATACAATTGTCTTTATTTTATGTGCATTTTCTAGAGCTTCACTTGATTTTACTAATATTCCTTTTCTACTTGCTAATCCTGAAGCCATGACAATCGCAAGTGGTGTTGCTAATCCTAAACTACAAGGACAAGCTACCACTAATACAGTAATAAAAATATTAATAATAAAGCTAATATCTTTTCCTAAAATTGCCCATACAATACTTGCTATGATTGCAATTACAATAATACTAGGAACAAAATACCCACTAATAGTATCTGCAATTTTTGCAATTGGTGCTTTTGTATTGGTTGCTTCTACCACCATTCTAACAATTTCTGATACAGTTGATTCTTTTCCAATTTTTTCTGCTTTATATTTTATACTTCCATCATAATTCATACTTCCAGCAATTACTTTATTTCCTATTGTTTTCTTTACAGGAACACTTTCTCCTGTGATAAAAGATTCATCAATATGTGTTGTGCCTTCTACAATTTCACCATCTACTGCTATTTTTTCTCCTGGTTTACAAATTACCATATCACCTTTTTGAATTTCATCCAATGTCACTTGTTTTTGCTTTCCATCTTTTTCAATAGTAGCTAAATTGGGTGTAATCATCATCAAATCTTGTATGGCTTCTTTGGTTTTATCTTTATTTCTTCCTTCTACATATTTTCCGATTTTTATAAAGAAAAGGATAATGACGATAGATTCATAGTATAAATGATGAACAGCTTCTTCATTTCCTATAAAGATTTGATAAGTATTATACATACTGTATAATAAACTACTAATAACTCCTAATCCAACTAATGTATCCATGTTGGGTGTTTTATGCACTAAATTTTTATATCCATTTCGTATAATATCTTTTCCTAAAAATATGGCAATAAGTGACAAAATAAACTGTATAATTGAAAAATAAATCGGATGATGATGCATATTCAAAATCTCAAAAATAGGTAATCCTATCATTTGTCCCATAGAAATATATAAAATCATAATAGCAAGTATAGTTAAACCTATTAATTTATATTTTTCATTTGAGGCTTTCTTTTTTTCTTTTTCTAATTTGTCAATTCCTAAGCTCTCAAATCCTGCTTTTTCGACAAATTTTTCTATTTGTGGAATATCTAATAATTTTTCATCATATTCAATACTAGCATTATTCATAACCAAATTGACAGAAGCCTGTTTAATGCCTTCTTGCTTGTTTAAATATTTTTCTAGTCCATTAGAACAAGCACTACATGTCATCCCATCTATTTTTAAGAGAACTTTTTTCAAACTATGTTCCTCCTTCTTTATTATTTTGCATATATTTCTGATTGTGTTTTTATTGTATAGGAAAAATCTGCTTTTATCTTGACTCTATATAAGATTTTTCCGTATACAACAAGGTTAAGCTTCTTATATCTGTGAAGTACTGCGTAGCAGTCTTCACATCTGTGCGTCGAAATCTTTGATTTCGTTAACGCACGCTTTTCTTATTTTACAACTTCAAATCCAGCATCTTCAATCGCTTCATAAAAGTCTTCTAATTTTGCAACATTCTCATTATATTCTATATCTGCTAATTTATTTTCTAAACTAACTTCTACTGTGTTTACTCCTTCTACATTATTCAATACTTTTGTTAATCGTTTTGAACATCCTTCACAATGCATTCCTTCAATTTTTATTTCTACTTTTTTCATACTAAAACCTCCTTCATATTTATCTCATTTTTTTAAACAAATTCATGATTTCTTCTGTCACTTCAGCATTTCCTTCTTTGATTTGTTTTGCTATACATCTTTCTAAATGTTTTTCTAAAATGACATTTTCTAAACTTTTTAATGCTTTATTTACAGCTAGCATTTGTGTTAAAACATCATCACAATATCGGTCATCTTGTATCATTTGTTTAATACCTCTAATTTGTCCTTCAATAATATTTAATCTTTTAGTTAATTGTTTTTTTTCTTCTTCATCTCGATATGTTTTCTTTTTAGAAATACAACAATTTTCTTCCATCATTCTCACCTCTTGGAAACATTATATACCCCTACGGGGTATATGTCAAGATAATTTTTATTCTTTCATTCTTCAACTTAGAACAATAAAATGAACCTATGATAATTTAATATCTTAGGTTCATTTTATTGTTTAATATTTTCTTTATTTATCTAAATAATCTTGAACTTCTTTTATAAATATTAATCTTGATATAATATCTAATATAGCATATATAACAATGACAATACCAACAATTCTAAATGCTAATGTTGTACTAACCAATATGACAATTCCTGAAATAATCATTAACATAGAACAGATTAATGTTGTTGTCCAAAGACCTGATTTTACTTCTTTCCATACTAATGTTGTTTGGAAGTTTTTAATTCCTGAAACAATAATCCATATTCCTAATGCTATTCTAAAGATTCCAGTAATCACATCTGAACAGAATAGAACAATAACGCCTAATACTGCTGCTACTAATGCAAATGTTAATAAATAATCTTCTTTATCTTTAGATGTAAAATAATCTACTAACTTTAGAAATCCTATAATAAATAATACCATTCCTAAAAGTATAGATATAACAGACATCATTTCAGAAGGTTTTATGATTAGTAATGCTCCTAATATCACAAATAATATAGATATTACGATATCTGTCCAATTTGTTCTTTTCAAAAATTTTTCAAACATTTGTATCTCCTCTCTTTCTTTTGTATTTTATTCTTAGAAATCATATCATAAAATAAAAAAAATGTACATATTTTTTTAAAAATTTTGTATTATTTTGTCATTCCTCTTTTTAAAATTTCTATTTGCTTAGATAATTCCTTTTTTCCGTTCTTCTTTTGATACTTTCTTATGCATAACATCAATAACCTCTGCCCTTAAAATACAAGTTAATATTCTTAACATATATTCTATATCTTCATCACTTTGAATAGATAATAAACCTGTATTGATATAACAATTATTTTTATCTGTATCTTTTAAGTCTGTAAATTTCTTTAATTTTATATTTTTATAGATATTTACATTTTCATTTCTTAATTTATTAATAATATTTTGAAATAATTTTACTTCTGTCTCATGATAATTTTTCTCTACAAAATAAGAATATAAGTCTATGGTTGTTGAGAATATATCTCCCTCATTTTGTATAAGTAATTCTTTGATCTTCTCTTTTTCATCATTTAAAAAGTCTTCTATAATATATTTTAAGGCATCTTCTTTATCTTCAAAATACTGATAAAAACTTCCTCTTGGTATATTTGCTTCTTCTATAATATTGCTAATCGATGCTTTTTCAAAAGTATGTTTTGTAAATTCTTTTTTTAAAGCCTTTTTGATTTTTTCTCTTTTTTCTTCATTTAAATTGTAGAATGTAGCTTTAGGCATCATACACCTCCAAATACATGATTAGATAACAAAAAATAGTACTTCTACAAAGCACTACTTTCCCCTTTCATTATGCATCTTCATTTTCTTTTTTAGCAATTACTTCTTTTCCATCATAATATCCGCAGTTTTTGCATACTCTATGTGGCATTACTGGTTCATGACAATGTGGACAAGTTGTATATGCTGGTTGTTCCTTTTTCCATGTTGATCTTTTAGCATGTGTTCTTGCTTTAGACCATCTTCTTTTTGGTTGTGCCATCTAAATCCCTCCTCGCTTAAGATATATGTATATATCTATTGTTTATTTTATCGATATTTTAGTCACTATAAGATTATACAAGTATTTTCATTTTTTGTCAACTGTTGCCACAATATTTTTTATATAATTCTTGTATATTTTTCTTTGTTAAGATTTTATCTATTCCTTCTATACTGACTTGTGTAAAGAAATCTGTCAACATATTTTTTAGTTTTTCGTTCATAAATATTTTTTCTCTTTCTTTTTCCCAATAGGTTAGTGGATAGTCTTTATTCCACTTCTTTCCTTGATAAATAATTCCTGCTGCTAATTTATCACATATCATTTCTGCTGTATATATATATGGCATGATAGGTGTTTTTTCTGGAGCATTCAAATCCACCCAATATTCACTATGGTGCTTATTTCTCCCTTTATGATGTAACCATGCTTCAGAATATCCTTTATCTTGTTTCGTACTTACAATTGGTGAACGATTTCCTTCATAATATCGAACACTTTCTAAAAATTCTGTTGGAGAATATTTGGATAAATCATGTGTAAAGCCTCTCCAAAATAATCCAAGTCTGCAACATAATTTAAAAACTACCCATTTATGCCTGGTAATTAATATAAAATGTTTTACTACATTTTTGAACTTTATTTTTCGTTTCATTTTCTTCACCACTTTTAGTCTACTATACTTTTTTTCTAAAATCAATAAATTTTATTTCTTTTTTTGCATATGATATATAGATTGGAGGTTTAAAATACATGTGTGGTTTTACTGGATTTGTGAATATAAAAGAAAAATTAAATGAAAATTCTAAAATAATTTTAGAAAATATGAATAAGACATTATCGAAAAGAGGACCTGATGAAGATGGTTACTATATTTCAGATAATGCTTACTTAGCACATAAACGATTAATCGTGATTGATCCTGATGGTGGAAAACAACCAATGATAGAACATACATCTCATGGAGATTACATTATTTGCTATAATGGACAAATATACAACACAAAAGAACTTCGAGATGTCTTAATCAAAAATGGTTTTACATTTAAAGGGCATTGTGATACAGAAGTGATATTAAAAGGATATATTCATTTTGGAAAAGAAATTGTACATCATCTAAATGGTATCTTTGCTTTTGCCATTTGGAATTCGAAAGATAAGGAATTATTTATGGCAAGAGACCATTTTGGAGTTAAACCATTATTTTATTCTGTGTTCCATAATACCTTGGTATTTGGCTCAGAAATAAAAGCTATATTTCAATATCCTGGAATTGAAAAAATCTTAGATAGTCAAGGTATATCTGAATTATTAGGTATTGGTCCTAGTCATACCCCTGGTACAACAGTTTTTAAAAGTATTTATGAATTAAAGCCTGCTCATTTTGCTATATTTAATGAGTATGGTTTAAAGATAAAACAATATTGGAAGTTACATTCAGAAGAACATAAAGACAATTTACCACAAACTTGTAGCAAAGTTCGTTACTTATTAAAAGATGCAATCGAACGTCAATTGGTTTCAGATGTTCCTTTATGTACATTCCTATCTGGTGGTTTGGATTCTAGTATCATTACAAAATTTGCTGCTGATTTCTATGAAAAAGAAAATTTACCACTTTTAGATACCTATTCGATTGATTATGTAGATAATGACAAAAATTTTGTTAAAAGCGATTTTCAGCCAAATTCAGATAATTATTATATAGACTTAATGTGTAAAAATTTGCATACCAAACATCATAATATTGTCATTGACACCCCAGAACTTGCCTCTTATTTATATGATAGTATGATTGCAAGAGATATACCTGGCATGGCTGACATTGATTCTTCTTTATTATTATTCTGCAAAAATGTAAAACCAGAGCAAACTGTTGCATTAACAGGCGAATGCGCTGATGAAATCTTTGGAGGCTATCCATGGTTCTTTAGAGAAGATGCTTTAAACAGTGGTACTTTCCCTTGGTCAATTGCGATTAGTGAAAGACAAACTTTACTACATCCAGATTTAAGTAAAAAAGTACATTTAAAAGAATATATTGATTATCGTTATAACGAAAGTTTAGAAGATGTTGAAATATTAGATACAGATTCTAAAGAAACTGCTGAAAAACGAAAAATTTCTTATCTAACTTTAAATTGGTTTATGCAAACATTGTTAGATCGTTCTGATAGAATGGCTATGTATAATGGATTTGAACTTCGTGTTCCTTTCTGTGATTATCGTTTAGCACAATATGTATGGAATATTCCTTGGGAAATGAAGGCTTTAAATGGTAGAGAAAAAGGATTACTTCGTTATATTTGTAAAGACTTTTTACCTGCTGAAATTGTGGATAGAAAAAAATCACCATATCCTAAAACACATAATCCTACGTATTTAGCTAAAGTGAAAGATATGCTGACAAATATTATGCAAAATCCAAATGCACCGATTAATGATTTATTAAACAGACAATATATTCTAGAAATATTGGATACAAATGGTTCTAGTTTTACTAGACCTTGGTTTGGTCAATTGATGACTGGTCCTCAGCTTATGGCATATCTTTGCCAGGTAAACATGTGGCTTGAGAAGTATGAGCCTAAGATTGAATTTTAAAATGTTTTTGAGGTCGCTAATTGCGACCTCAAGTTTTACAGTTCTTTATAATTTTTCTTTTGGCAATTTATTACTATCAGCTATTTTTTTACTTTCTGATTTAACTCTTCTCTCTAATTTCTTTAAATCTTCTGCTGGTTTCAAATTTTCAGGTTGTATACCTCTTTTATTTAACATATTTCTCACACTTAAATTATTATCTACATGCTCATCAGTTATGCTTTCTTCTCCATACATATCTTTTTCGGTTACATTGTAATTCGTCATTTCTGTTGCTAGATTTTTTGCTGCAATTGTTAATGTCGGTAAAAAATCTGCTAAAGGTCTATTTTCTTTTACTCCGTATTTTGCTTTCATCTGCATTGTATTTAATCCACCAAATAATGCTGAATCACCTTTTGAACGTATTCTTGCAAAACCTAAATCATCTACTCCTCTTTCATAAATATTTTTAGATAGTTGTTTTTCAGATTCTTTTAGTTTTTCTCTTGCTTCTAATCGATTCATTAGTTTTATTCTGTCTTCAATTATTTCTTGTTTTCTAGTTTGTACAGCAAAATATGTTTGAGCAAATGCAATTTCTTCTTTTTTAGAATCTCCATTTTGAGCTATTAAATAGCAAGCATATCTTGTTAACATATAGTCTTCAACTTGTCTTTTAGCACCTTTTCCTAAGTCTATCATTTTGCTGACCTTAGCAAAATGATCACTTACACTTATACCAGCACTTTCACAAGATATCATAGCTTTATTTATTACCTCTAAAAAATTTCTCCACTGTGTATAACCCAATTGAATTTGCAAATCTCTTGCATACCAAAATTCTATATTGTCTTTTTCTTCCGTATTGATAATAGAATCAAATTTTTCTTTTAATTCTATTAGCTTTGATTTTTCAAATTCCATAAATATCCCTTCCTCAATCCTTAAATATAATATATCCTATTATTCCTTGCTCTGTAAAAACATATGGCAAATATCTTCTACCACCATAATTTTGCTTTTCAAAACTTGAGGTGACAAATTGGCACCTCAAGTTTTGAAATTCTTTTTCCTGCAATTGAAAACAGAATTACCACATCCTTAATTTGTTGTATGTATTATAAAACATATGTTCTCAAATGTCAAGTGATTTTTTAAATCACAGGTAAATTCCATTTAATATTGTTTTTTAATAAAAAAATATAAGAGGCAGTACAAAAAAACTACCTCTTAACACTATATCCATAATTCAAATCTATCCTCTAAAACATTTACAGAATCTCCTCCTACAAAAACTTTAAACTCTCCACTTTCTGCTACAAATTCTAGTTTTTCATTCCAGAACTTTAACATAGGCAAATCTATATCAAAATGTATATATTTTATTTCATGTGGCTTAAAATATTCTTTTTTAAATGCCTTTAATTCTTTTACTGGTCTTACAACACTTCCATATAAATCTTGTATATATAACTGTATCACTTCATATCCTGCATAATCACTTTGATTTTCTATTTTTACCGTTACAGTAATGGTTTCATTTTTCCTCATTTTGTGTTTATTAAGATGTATTTGTGTATATTTAAAATCACAATATGACAAGCCATATCCAAATGGGTAAAGACTTTCTGTTGGAATATCTTGATATCTTGATACATATCGAAGATTGTCATGATGTGGTCTACCTGTATTGTAATGGTTATAATATACTGGACATTGCCCTACATTTTGTGGAAAGCTCATGGTTAATTTTCCTGATGGATTTTCTTCTCCAAATAGCATTTCTACAATTGCTTTTGCTCCCGTTGTTCCTGGGAACCATACTTCTAAGATAGCATCTAATTTTTCTTCTATTTTATTTAACTCAATTGGTCTACCATTAAATAAAATTAGCACTATTGGTTTTGATAATATATATAATTCATTGATTAATTGTATTTGATTTTCTGGTAAAGCAATATTAGAACGTGAACATGCTTCTCCACTTTGTCTATAATGCTCCCCTAATGCTAAAAGAATAATATCTGCTTTTTTGGCAGTTTGTATTGCTGAAACAATCATGTCTTGTTCTCTTTGAGCTTCATTTTCTACATGCACAGTAGGTAATCCATCTGCTGATAATATTTTATTAATTTCTTCTTGTCTTAAAATCTCACATCCCTTTGCATACAACACCTGACTTCCCATTTTTTCTTTAAATATATCCAAGATTGTACCATTTTTAGTTCTATCAGAAAACATAGACCATGAACCAGTAATTCCAATATTATCTATATATGGTCCAATTAAGGCAATCTTTTTATTTTTTTCTAATGGTAACACATGGTTTTTATTTTTTAATAAGACAAATGTTTCTTGTGTTAATTTTTTTGCTTTTTCTAAATTGCTTGAATTCATTAAATATATCTTCTCTTTTGTTTGATTTGCATTTCCATATGGGTTTTCAAATAATCCTAATTTATTTTTTAATGTTAATATTCTTAAAACACTTTCATTTACTTTCTTTTCTATTTCTTGATTTTCTAAACATAGGTCTTTTAAATGATTTGCATATATGCTAGACATCATATCAATATCAACACCAGCATTGATAGCATTTTTTGCTGCCTCTGTTTCATTTGCAGAATATCCATGTGTTATAGTTTCTTTAATAGCACCATAATCCGAAATGACAATTCCTTTAAATCCTAATTCTTTTCTAATTACTTCTTGAATTAACCATTTGTTTACTGTAGATGGGATACCATTTAATATATTAAATGATGTCATTAACATTTCTGCTCCTGCTTCTATTGCTGCTTTATATGGTGGTAGATAATATTGTCTAAATTCTCTTTCTGACATATCTACTGTGTTATAGTCTCTACCAGCTTCCACTGCTCCATAAGCCGCTATATGTTTTACACAAGATGCTATTTTTCCTATATCTGAAAGATTTTTTCCTTGATATGCCTTTACAATTGTTTTGGCATAGATTTCTCCTAGAAGTGGGTCTTCTCCTCCAATCGACTCCATCATTCTTCCCCATCTAGCATCTCTTGATAAATCTACCATTGGTGAAAAATTGACATTAGCACCTGCTATGCTTGATTCCATTGCAGAAATTTTTGTCATCTCTTTTATAGCTTTCGTATTCCATGAACACCCCTGTGCAATTGGTATAGGAAATGCAATCTTATATCCATTAATAATATCATCCATAAATAGTAAAGGTATTTTTAATCTACTTTTGGATAAATATTCATCTTGTACTTTTTTTACTCTTTCTGCTCCTACGATATTTAGAACAGAACCTACATGATATACTTTTTCCTTGGATAAATGTAAATCATGTAATGGTCCTGTTAATATCCTACTTGTATCTTCTGATAAAAAAATATCTCCTGAAATTTGTACCATTTGCCCTATTTTTTCTTCTATCGTCATTTCACTTAATAATTCTACTATTTCCTTATGTTTCATGAAATCACCTTTTGTTTAAACTAAAATTTTCATATTTTTCTTTTTCTTGTTAATATTTAGCATTTCTAATCCATTTTGTACATACTCATTTTTCATAAACTGTTTCCATAGTAATTGAGATAAATAGTTTTCTATCATCATCATAGATATGCCTTTATCAATTCCAATGACTTCTTTTGAATACCATTGTCCATTTTCTAAATTATATCCATCAATAAATCCATATCTTCCCCATAATTTTGGGTAATGATTGTAAAAATTTTCTAATGCCTTTATACTTAATTCTGGTGTAAATACAACGGAACCTGCAGCACCACATGGACTAACTGTTCCATCATTTTGTTTATCCACATCTGCTAGAGCAGGCTTTGCTCCATATCCTCCAGAATATCCATTAGGTCCCACACAGGCTGTTAATCCCCATGAATTTTCACCAAATGTTTTGAATCTATCTTCATTTTTAATACAATATGTTCTATTAGCTATGGTTGCTTTTTTTGAATTTTCAAACCAATCAATTTCATTTTCATCTTTTCTATCTCTAAAATCTATCCATGCATGAGAAAATTGATAGGTAAATAATGTTCCACAATATGTATAAATAATGTCTTCTATTCCTTCATATGTACATGTTTCTTTTTTCATATCATCATACATACTCTTATTAATTGGATATGTTGGAGAAGCGATACCTAAAACATATAGCATTAATTGCTCAGCATACATATCCCAATGTCCCCAAAATCCCGTTTCTGGTTTATATCCCATATAAAAATAATTATTTTCTTTATTTCGATACCATTCCCAATTTATTCTTTTATATAATTCTTCTGCTTTTTGCTTTATTTTTCCTCGAAAAAATTCTCCTGCCAGTATTGCTCCACATATAAAGATAGCTGTATCAATAATCGATATTTCACAATTCCATTCTCTTTTTCCTGTATGAATATTTACAAAATGATAATAAAATCCATTTTTTCCTTCCACATAATTTAAAAAAGTATCTAAAGTTTTACTTGCTCTTTTATGGGCTTCTGGATAAGAAATCCAATTTCTATTAGCACCAATTACTAAAGCTGCCAATCCATATCCAACAGATGCAATACTTGCAATTTCATCTGCATACATATCCTTATCTTTTATTAACCCATATCCTTTGCTTTTCAAATCTACATTTGCTTCTTTTATAAAGAATTGATAACTTGCTTTTAATTCTTTTAACAATAATGTATCTCCATATTTCTTTAGTAATCTCATATATATATATTTCACCTCTAATACTATCTTAGCATGTATTTTTACTTTTTCCTATGGAAATTTTTACCGGACTTTAGGCAAATATTTTAGAGGTCACAACTTGTGACCTCTATACATTTTTTCTATATATTATTTATATTCTTCCATAAGTTTATCTCTCACTTTTTTATCTAATGTTAAAATTTCTTCAACAGATGTTAATGGTATTACTTTATGATTATCTAAAGCTTTTTCAGTCATTCTTGGTATCTCCGTATAGGTAATTTCTTTATCTAAAAATTTCTTTACTGCTACTTCATTTGCAGCATTTAAAACAACTTGTGCACTATGTCCCATTTTTATTGCTCTAAAAGCTAATTTTAAGCATTTAAACTTTTCTAAATCTGGCTTTTCAAATTTTAATGTTTGCACTTCAAATAAATCTAATTTTTCAATTCTATTTTCTAATCTCGTTGGATAATTTAAAGCATATGCGATTGGAATTTGCATATCTTTTGGTCCAATATTTGCCATAATAGTTCCGTCTTTAAATTGTACCATAGAATGTACTAGACTTTGTCTATGCACAACCACTTGAATATTTGATGGATCTACATCAAATAACCACCTAGCCTCTATGACCTCAAATCCCTTATTCATCATGGTAGATGAGTCAATGGTAACTTTTGGTCCCATTTTCCATGTTGGATGATTTAAAGCTTGTTCTGGTGTAATATCATCTGTAATTGGCTTATCAAAAAATGGTCCTCCTGATGCAGTTAATAATATTTTATCAATTGGATTGGTTTCCTCTCCTCTTAAGCATTGCATAATAGCACTATGTTCACTATCTACTGTAAGTAATTCTGTTTTACATTCTTTTGCTAAATTCATAATCAAAGAACCACCTGTTACCAATACTTCTTTATTAGCTAGTGCAACTTGTTTTGTATGTTTTATCATGTTGTAAGTTGGTTCTAATCCTGAAATCCCAACTAAAGCTGATACAGCAATATCTGCATCTTCTAATTTAGAAATTTCTCTTAGTCCTTCTTCTCCATAATAAATATCTAAATCAGGAAATTCTTTCTTTAATCTGTCAGCATTTTCTTTTGCTGTAATATAGACATGTTTTGGTTGAAATTTATGAATTTGTTTAATCAGTCTTTCAATATTTCTTCCTGCAACTAATGTAATTGCTTGAAATAAATTAGGATTTTCCTCCACAATTCTTAATGTTGTCGTTCCAATAGAACCTGTTGAACCAAAAATAGATATTTTTTTCATATATCATTCCTCCTATAATTTTTTTATCATTTCTTCTATCTGTTTATCTTCTTTTGCAGGTATTTCATTTGTATGTAATGAATAGATATAATCTTTTTCCATATCAAAATCTGCATTCAGAAATTTAAAAACTAATTTAGCCGTATCTAGTGCATGCTTTGGTTCTCCTGTCCCTCCACCAGTCAAAACTAAGATACCTCTTTTTTTCTTAAAGACAATTTCTTTTTTTAAAAAATATCGATTACTCCATATCCAATTTAATCTTGTTACCATATTAAACATAGGTGGTGTCATATTATACATATATACAGGAGAGGCTAAAATGAGAATATCATAATCATCTTTATATACTTTCTCCATTCCATCCTTAATGCAACAGCCTTCCTGTTTCCAACAATATTTACAATCCATACACGGCTTTATATTTTCATCATATAGATAGATTTCTTCAATTTCTCTATCTAACTTTTCTTTTATCTTACTTACCATATATGCTGTGTTTCCATCTTTATGAGGTGAACCATTTAAAATTAATATTTTCATTTTTTTCTTCCTTATCTTTTATTTTTCTTTTCTCATTGAAACCATAATTTCTCGATTTCTATATTGTTTTGCCTTTTTCGTGATTTGGACAATCCCTTCAATTATTTTTGTAGGCAACCCCGTTTCTTTTGCTATTTCTTCTATTGTCTTTTTGTCTCTTACATCTTTCAAACAATTATCAATTTTCTCCCAAGTCAATTCGTCTTTTATTTTAAAAATTTCTTCTTTTTCTTCTTTACTAAATTTTCTTGCCTTCATAATTGGTCCTTGATTAAATATCCAAAAAGCAATATCTTCTAGATCCTCTTGTTTTCTCCAGAATCCTGATGTTGCTGGTTGCTCGATTACTTCTTTTCTTGTTCCAATTTCTTTTGCTAATTGTATAACTTCTGTTTTATATAAATGTTCTATTGGTTTAAAATGAGCTAAATTATCTCCAAATGTCATAAAAAAACCTAATTCGTATTCTGTAAGATTTGTACAACCTGCAATGATAAAACCTTTATCTTGATAGGAAGATATAATTGCTGATCTCATAGAACATTTTGCTTTTGCTGGATCTAATATTAATCTAGAATTGAAAATAGGTTCATTTTCTGCTTGTTCTAAAATTTTTATAAATTCCATGCTTTTTCCTTCAAATGGGACAATAGTAAGTGGTACTTCTAAATCTTCTGATAAATTTTTAACATTTTTTATAAATCTTGCTTCTGTTTCTGTCTCTTTAACAAATAATAATTTAATTCTGTCTTTTCCTAATGCTTTATAACATAATCTTGCAACAACATCTGAATCAATTCCTCCTGATACTAAAATTAGTACACGTTCATCCTCTAAAACATATGATTTTATAAATTTTTCTATTTTTAATATTTCTATTTTCATATAAATAGATTTCCCTTCATTATTTTTTTATATTATATCAGTTATTTATTTTTTAAGCAATTGTTTTTCTGGACTAAATTACCTTCTATATATTTAAATATGTTTAGTGAAAAAGAGAAGAAGTCTCTAATGACTTCTTCTCTTTTCAATATAAAAAATATTTTGGAATCATTACATCTAGCTTTCTTATAAGCTGCCATGGTGTTATGGGGCACCACATTCCAGATGGATCTTCTTTTTTTAGCCATAAGACCGATTCTGTATATGCCTTTGCATATAGGTTCATAATCATATACTGCATTTCTACAGTATTATCAATGCAAAAGGTTTTTGATTTTTTAGCAATATAATCAAAATAAGTAATCGTGTTATCGTTAAAACATATCTTTTCATATATTGCTCTTATATGCTTCAATTCTTTAGCTTCTTCAGCATCATAGGCATCTGTAAGGTGTCGATATCCTATTTGATCATATTTGTGTCCTAATGCTTTTATGGCAATATGGATAAAATCTTTAAATTCTTTATAAAACCGTTCTGTTTCAAATTTTTCGTTCGGTTTTACATTATACAGAGCTTGTTCTCTTATTAACCTTCCAATATCTAGAAGTAGAGAATTTATTTTTAGGCTATATTCCTTTTTCCGGATTCTTCGGATTATTTTTTTGCATTTATAATACAAAATACCATAGAAGCTCATTATCGCCAATGCATATATCATTTCATTTTCCTTGACTCTTCCTCCAATAGGAATGACTCCATGTTCACAACGAAATTCTATCATCCCTTCTGCATCAAGTCTTGTATTCAAATGGAAATAATTTAATTGTCTTACAATTTCATGGATTCTGAAATCTTCATCTACTAAATCCATTAATTGTTTCCGCATATTTTCTATATTTTTTAATAATTCTTCTGATTTTCTCATCCGTATATCCTCCCCTTAATTGTGGTTGAGTTATTGTAGTTACATATTTATTATTATATCATTTCATACAATATTATGTCAATTTACAACTGTAATCGAGTAGAGAATAAATAATTATTTTATTTATTCCCTCTCACACCACCGTACGTACCGTTCAGTATACGGCGGT